>CANRDM010000112.1 GCA_947629365.1 uncultured Bacilli bacterium | reverse complement strand
ATTGCTTCAATTTCTTGGGGATTTAAGTGAGTTGTTATTTCAACAAATCTTTGATAAGTTATTCCTGGATGTTTAGCAATTAATTCTCTTATTAATTTATGAAGAGTCTCAGTATCTTTTTCCATTGCTTCTTCAAGTAAGTGTCTTTCCAATACTTTTTCTATTTCTTTTTCTGTATAGCCTATCACATTCATAACAAATTGCATACTAGCACCTTGCTCTAGCATTTTAATTATAATTCTTTCGTTATTATTCATAATGGCAATCTTGTCTTCTAATTCTTCTTTATTATAATATAGTAAATTATCGAATGCTTCATCGAAATCAACTAATTCTTTTTTATTTTCTTCCATCATTTATCCTTTTCATTTATATTTTTAATACAATATTTAAAATCTAAATATTTTTATTTTTTAGGATCTTCATTTAAAATTGCTTCAATTTCGTGATAACCTAAATGAGTTGTTATTTCAACAAATGAATGATAACTAATTCCCGGATGTTTAGCAATTAATTCTCTTATTAATTTATGAAGAGTCTCAGTATCTTTTTCCATTGCTTCTTCAAGTAAGTGTCTTTCCCATACTTTTTCTATTTCTTTTTCAGTGTAGTCAAAATTTTTCATTATTATTTTATCATCTACACCATCAGATTTTAAACCAACAACTAATTTTTCTTTAGTGTTCATAATGGAAATCTTGTCTTCTAATTCTTCTTTGTTATAATATAGTAAATTATCGAATGCTTCATCGAAGGAGTCAACTTCATTTTTTATCTCTTTCATTATCTCATCATCCTCATATAATTCTTTTAATTTCTCATCATCATTACATACAAAGATATATAATGATTTCTCTAATATATCTCGTTTGTTTATATTAGTATATCCTAATTTACTTAAATAATCTAGATTAATATCAATTATTCTTAAATCATTTCCTCTTGGCATATTATAATTAATTTCTCTTATTTCACTTGTATAAATAAATTTACCTTTGCCGAAATAATCAAAATCATCTAATTGGATTTGCCATATTCTTTTTATTTTTTCATAATCTTTTTTATGTTTTATATTACGTAAGTATAATTGGCAAAGGTAAGAAAAATTCTTTTTATCACGTAATATATTATTCTTATCACCTTTATTTTGATAATTAAATTCAATATTAATAAAATCTTCACTAGTTTCACCAACTAAATCAAGTTCACTATTAATAATATTATTATTAACACTTGGTTCTGTATGAATTAATTCAAAATCATTTTCTAAATCTTTTATTTTAATATCTGTTACAGCACTAATTATTCTAAATAAGAATTCTTTAGAGGCTTCAGTGCCACTTGTAAATAGTTTCTTTACTACTACATCTTTTAACAATTTTGTCATTAACCAAAACTCCTTCCTTTTCTGTTAAATTTATAATGACTTTAATTAAAAACTAATAATTATTTTTTAAGGCATAAAATTTCTCCTTTCACTATATATATAAGTTTTTTTTCTTTGATTTCCTTCTTTTTAGAAAAATTTTATTAAAAAATATATAAAAAGTGATAAGGAGAAATTTTATTTTATATTACATTTTATAGACAATTTTTAATTTTTTTTAAAGAAATTATTTGCAAAAAAAAGGAAATGGGATTAAAAACGCTAATATATATAGTGAAGGGAGGAATAAAATGTCTAATAATAAGAAGTTTTGACATCATTTGTCGAAAGCCTTGCAATTAGTAAAAAAATGGTTAAGATATACTCTTCGAAGGAGAAACATTATGGAAAAATTTGATTATTTAACAGATGACTTAGCTTTTAAACAAGTTTTTATGCATAAAGAGATATTAGAAGATTTGATAACAGCATTTTTCGAATATGTAGGCAAAGATAATAATGGTAAAATAATAACTGAATTAATACCTAACGTTTATTTAAGTGGAGATAATAAAAAGTATCGAAGTTATTATGGCGATTTAACTGCCACTAAAGAAGATGGAATAATATCAATTGAGATGTATAAAGACGCCTTTAATAAAGATAGCTATAATAAAAGCTTAGGGTATTTATGTAGACTTTATAGTAAGCAAGAAAAAAGGATACAACCAAGTAAGTATAAAAAAGTAACAAGTATAAATTTCATCAAAGGTAATTATAAAAGAATCAATAATGAAGTAGTAAATGGCTATAGTTTTAAAGGAATAATAAGTAATGAAGAGATAAATGATAATATAGTAATGTATTTAGTAAGGTATGATTTAGTAGAAGAAATACCATATAAGAAAGATGAAGAACGATTTATAAGATATTTAAGAATAATAGGGAGTAGAAGTGTGAAAGAGATGAAGAAATATGCGAAAGGAGATAAAATAATGGAAGAAACAATAAAATGGTTAAAAGAATGGAATATTGAATCAGATAGAATAAATTATCAAAGAAGATTAGAGGAGGCAGAAGAGAAGGGCGAAGAACGAGGATCAGCAAAAAGAAATATTGATATAGCAAAGAAATTAATATTACAAAATGCTTCTAAAGAATACAT
>CANRDM010000111.1 GCA_947629365.1 uncultured Bacilli bacterium | reverse complement strand
GATGAAACTAATAAACCTATTGATAAAAGATTTAAAGATGAAGAAAATTTTATAATTAATTTGCCAGATGATTACTTTAAAAGTGTTGATGAAAAATTGGTTAAGTTAAATAGCAAAAGACCATTATCTAAAGCAACTTTAAAATCTTTAGAAGAAAATAATATTTTAAACTGGACCTATAATAGTAATGCTATTGAAGGAAATACTTTAACTCTTCGAGAAACAAAAGTAGTATTAGAAGGAATTACCATAGGAGGAAAATCAGTAAAAGAGCATTTAGAAGTAATTAATCATAAAGAAGCTATATTATTTTTAGAAGAGCTGGTTCAAAAAGATGAAAATATTTCTGAATGGAATATTAAAAATATTCATAATTTAATTTTAAAAGAAATAGATAATGAAAATGCCGGTAAATATAGAATGGAAAATGTAAAAATATTAGGTGTCTCAAAAAATCCCATTGATTATCTTAAGGTCCCTGAAGAGATGGAAAGATTAATAAATAGATATGAACAAAATTGGAAATCTTATCATCCATTAATTAAGGCAGCATTATTGCACGGTGAGTTTGTATTCATTCATCCTTTTATAGATGGCAATGGAAGGACAGCAAGGTTATTAATGAATTTTGAAGCTATGAAGAGTGGCTTTTTACCAATAATTATAAAAAATGAAAATAAAATTAAATATTATGATTCGTTAGGTAAAGCAATGTCTGAACATAATTATACTGATTTTATTAAACTTATAGTTGAAGAAGAAAATAAAATATTAGATCAATATTTAGAAATTATAGATGATTAAAAAAAGTTTATTTATAGAAAAAAATTAGAAATATTGTTTAAAAGGAGAATGTTATGCAAATTATAAAATTTAATTTAGAAGGTCTTTTAAGTCAAAATAATGGTTTTGCTTATTATATATTAGGCAGAAGTTATGATTTAGAAGAAAATGATGTATTGCAAGATTATAATAAAGCATTATGTTTTTATCAAAAAGGCTTTGATATTGGTTATCCTCTTTGTATTTATTCTTTAGGAATTTCCTATGAATTAGGACTCGGTAATGTTTTGAAAATAGATAAAGATAAAGCTAGAAAACTTTTAATTGATGCTTATCCTAAAATTATTGAATTAATTAATAAACCTAGTGTTAATGAAGTAGAGAAAATTTATGCAAAGTTTGTAGTAGGGGCTTATTATTATTTTGGCCTTGGCAAAATACAACAAGATTATAATAAAGCCTTTGAAATAATAAAAGAATGTGCTGATAATGGTCATATTGCAGCTATATATGATTTAGGAGCTAATTTTTATTATAATGGTAAAGGCACAAAAATTAATTATGATCTTGCTGATTATTATTTAAAATTAGCAAAGGAGAATGGATTAAAAAGAGCCATAGATTTATATGAAGCCAGAAATATAGTAAAAAGATAGGTTGGTGTTTAAAATATTATGACAAAAAAGAATATAGTAATAATTGCAATATGTACAATTATATCAATTATATCTGGTATAGTTTCTAACGATTTAATTGTTGGTGGTTCCATTTTATTAACGGGATTATTATGTGCGTATTTTGCAAGTGAAGGTAAAAGAGTAAACTACATACTTGGTTTAATAAATTATTTATTAATGGATATGTTGCATTTAAAAATAATTTATTTGGTATATTTTTCTTTTATATCTTTATTTTTTCACCACTTCAAATTAACGGATATATTACTTGGAACAAGAACTTAAATGATGATAATAATGTAAATGTTAGGGAATTTACGTTAAAAAATTCTCTTATTATAACTTTATCTTGTATCATTGGAAGTATTATTTTAGGTTATATATTAACTTTAATACCTACGCAAAGATTAGCATTTATGGACGCTACTTCAAATTGTATAAATCTTTGTGGTATAATCTTAATGATTTTAAGATTTAAAGAATCTTGGTGGTTGTGGTTAATTAATAATATTATAGATTTAATTATTTGGATTATTACAGTAATAAATGGAGGAGATGGATCAGTAATGATGTTACTTGTATCTATCGGATATTTATTAATAAATATTTACGGTGTTATAAAATGGAGTATTGAGGCAAAGAAAAATAAAGGGGAATAGTTATGAAGCAAAAATTAGTAAGAATAATGTCTATAATATTTCAAAAAGATGAAAAATAATATAGAAGCGAGGTATAGCTTGATGAAAGAGAAAGTATTTAGAATATTATCATTTATCTTTTTTATTCTCACATTTATTGGGGCAGGTTATGTTTTAATAAATGAAGGAGAAGTAAATGCAGGTTATGCAGTAATTCCTTCTTTATTTTGTGTAGTCTTTTCTCAATTAAGTATTATGGAAAAAAGAAATAATAATAAAAATAAGGTGAATTGGAAAAGTAAAAGCAACTAGCAAAGTAAGGAAATAATTAACAATAAATGTTTATAATATCCTTTATAGATTTGAGGAAATATTTTACTTATAATAAAGTGTGTTAAGGAGGCTAAAAGTTGATAGAAGAGAAAAGAAAAGGAACTATAAAACTTACTGATGAACTATTTGATGATGTAATTGGTCATATTGAATATGAAAG
>CANRDM010000110.1 GCA_947629365.1 uncultured Bacilli bacterium | reverse complement strand
GTTATTTCTAATTTTATGATGGAAGCAAAAAAAGAATATAAAAAGAATGACAAATAAGAAAAAAATACATACCTTATATTAGAGGTGTGTAAAATGTTTGAAAGTTATCGACTTTTAAAAGGAGAAAGCTTAGATTCTGTTGCTAAAAAATATAATACTTCTGTTAAAGTATTACAAGACATTAATAATTTATATTATTTAGATGATGTAAGAGAGGGTATGGAATTAATTGTTCCATCAAATGCTCGTGATTATTTTAATTATTATGTTGTTGAAAAGGGAGATAATTTATATGCTATTGCCAGAAGATATAATATTAATCCTGAACTTTTAGCTAGCTTAAATGGTTTAAATATGGATGATTATATTTATCCTAATCAACAAATATTAATTCCTAAAAATGATTATGCATATTATATTACAGCTGAAGGTGATACAATAGATGAAGTAGTAAAAGTATTTAATAGCGATATTAATAAATTCTTAAAAGAAAATCCCACAATTTATTTAATGGCTGGTCAATTGCTCGTTAATAAAAAATAATGAGTAATTTACAATTAATAGGGTTTCTGTTAAAATTATAATAGGAGAAAGATAGTTATGATATTTAAAAAACCTTATGCCTTTTTAATTAAACATTTCAAGATAATTAATTTAGCTTTAGCTATTCTTACTAGTTATCTTGCTTATCGTATCTATATAATCATTAGATTTTTTAATGAATATATTAAAAGTAATTATTTAGGCAGTTTTTATACAGGTTTTTATCAGAATTATATTTCTTTTTTTGTTTATTTTGTTGTTATATTAATTATTATAGGGTTATTATTAATATTATTATTATTTATTTATAAAAAGAAACCTATAAAAGTTTATGCTATTAGTATTCTTTATTATATATTTATTTTAATATCTTTGATATATATTAAAAATACTATGGTAGCAATGGAAACAACTGTTATTAGTGCTCAATTATCAAGAATACTAAGAGATATTGCGGTAATATCGTTAATTCCACAGATTGTTTTTATTATTTTATTTGTTATACGTGGTTTAGGCGTTAATATTAGTAAATTCAACTTTGAAAGTGATTTAAAAGATTTAGCTGTTTCTGAAGAAGATAATGCCGAAGTAGAAATTACTTTTAAAAATGATGGAACTAAGTTAAAAAGAACTATTAGAAGGTTTATAAGAGAATTTGGTTATTATATCAAAGAAAATAAATTTATTGTCCTTGCTTTAATTGTAGTAGTGGTAATTTTAGCTTTTTACTTTGGCTTTAAAACAGTACCTGATAAAATAGATGAAACCCATCGAGAAGGTGAAACATTTAATGTTGCTGGTTTAAACTATAGTATTTCAGATAGTATTGTTACCAATATGGATTATGCTGGCAATTATTTGGGTAATAATGTATATTATGTTGTAGTTAAATTAAAAGCAGAAAACCCAAGTGATTATGATTATAATATAGATTTTAAAAACTTTCGTTTAGAAATAAATAATGAGTATGTTTATCCAATTCAAGATCAAGGGGGAAAATTTATTGACTTTGCACAAAGTTATAGTAATACTTTAATTAGAAGAAATAGTAGTATAGAGTTTTCTTTAGTTTATAAAATATCTTTAGTAGAATTAAAAAAGAATTATACAATTCGTATTGATAGTGGAACAAGTAGAGAACTATATGTTAAGATTTATCCTGAGGTAATAGAAAATATTGAAACAGTTGGTACTTATAAACTAGCTGAAGAAGTTAATTTTGAAGATTCTAATTTAGGGAATACTACTTTAAAAATAAATAATCCGCAAATAAATGCAAAATATGTTTATAATTATGACTATTGTAAAGATGGTAATTGTACCACTTATAAAGATCAAGTTTATGTTACAAAGGGTAGTAGAGTATCAACTCTTTTAGTTCTTGATTATGAATTTAATTTAGATAAAGAAACTCCTTATTATTTATATAGTCAAAGTATTAATAAATTTATTGAAAACTTTGCTAAATTAAAATACTTAGATGGTAGTAAAATGGTTTATACAACCGTTAGTGTAGTTACTCCCAATAATTTAAAAGGACAAATAGTCTTAGAAGTAACTAGTAAATTATATACAACTAAAGAAGCTTATTTAGCTATTATTATTCGTAATAAAGAATACTTAATTAGAATAGTATAATTATTTATAATATTTATTAAAAACTGATTCATAATATTCTTTTAATAATATATTATAGTAATTTCTTTTAGTCTTTAATGATTTAAAACCTAATATATTATATAAAGTACACATTTTGTTGTACTTTTTTTCCAATGGTTTAATTATTTCTTTATAAAATAAATAAGTTTGGTTTTCCATAATATCACATCCTTTAATAGTTATATTATAGCATAAAGAGGACATAATAGTTACCGGACATTATAAATTTTTGAGAGGAAAATATAATTGGTGATGTTATGACAACATTTAAAAGAGATTTTTATTTTGATAATAATATTAAAGAAAAGATATCTAAGAATATTAGAAAGTATCGATTAGAAAATCATATTACTCAAGAACAATTAGCTCTAGATATTGGGGTTTCTTATGATTTTTTAAGAAGATTAGAATTTAAAAAAGGC
>CANRDM010000109.1 GCA_947629365.1 uncultured Bacilli bacterium | reverse complement strand
AAAAGTGTTAAAATAAATTTGTAAAACGTTGATAAGAAACACGATTATTAGATAGTTTTTAAAAAGAGAGTTGATGGCTGGTGCAAATCAATAAAAGCCCTAATAATTACTATTCTTTGAGTGAGTTAATAAACTCCGGTTAGGCCGTTATCAAAATTTAAGTTAAATAAAAGGATGGTACCGTGTATTTAATATACTCCTTGGTATAGTCCTTTTTATTTTGGAAAGGAAAGTATGATGAATATTGAAATATTTACGCAATCTGCTATTAAACTTTCAGGTGATATTAATATTTATTTTGACCCTTTTAAAATAGAAAAGAGTTATAATGATGCTGATTATATTTTTATTACTCACGATCATTATGATCATTATGATGAAGAGGCAATCAAAAAAGTTATAAAAGATAACACTAAAGTAATTGTTCCTAAAGTTTTAGAAGAAAAAGTTAAAAAAATAACCAGTAACTATTTAGTAGTGGAACCAAATAAAGAATATACATTAGATAATTTAAAGTTTACAACTATTCCCGCGTATAATATTAGTAAAAGTTTTCACCCCAAAGAAAAAGGTTATGTTGGTTATAACTTAGAATATAAGAATATCTTATATTATATTATGGGTGATACAGATGTAACAGAAGAAAGTAAAAATGTTAAATGTGATTTTTGCTTTGTACCAATTGGTGGTTATTATACAATGGATTATAAAGAAGCAGCTACATACATAAATAACCTAAAACCAGCAAAAGCTATTCCTATTCATTATGGAAGTATTGTTGGTGATATAACCTTAGGGGAAAAGTTTAAAGAATTAATAAATAAAGATATAGAGGTATTAGTTTATCTGAAGGAGGAATTAGTAAAATGATAAATATTAAAGAAGATGAACATTTAAATCGCCTTAATCATAGTTGTGCGCATTTACTAGCTCAAGCTGTCAAACATTTATATCCTGATGCTAAATTTTGGGTAGGACCAGTTATTGAAGATGGCTTTTATTATGACATTGATTTAGGTGATAAAGTTATTACCGAAGAAGATATTCCCTTAATTGAAAAGGAAATGAAAAAAATTGCTAAAGATGGTAAAAGAATAATTAGAAAAGAAATTTCTAAAAGTGAAGCTTTAGAAATGTTTAAAGATGACCCTTATAAATTAGATTTAATTGATAGAATGGATGAAGAAAATACAGTTATTTCTTGTTATACACAAGGGGATTTTACCGATTTATGTCGAGGACCACACGTTGAATCTGTGAAAGAGTTAAAACATTTTAAATTAACTAAATTTAGTGGAGCATATTGGAAGGGCGATGCCAACAATAAAATGCTTCAAAGGATTTATGGTGTTTGCTTTGATACCGAAGAAGATTTAAATAATTATTTGCAAGAACTAGAGGATGCTAAAGCTCGTGATCATCGTAAAATAGGCAAAGACTTAGAAATTTTTATGAGCCACGATTTAGTTGGTAAAGGTATGCCTTTATGGCTACCTAATGGAGCAATTTTAAGGAAAGAATTAGAAAATTATATTTATAAAAAGGAACAAAAATTAGGTTATAAACACGTATATACTCCTTGTGTTGGAACAGTAGATTTATATAAAACTTCAGGACATTGGGATCATTATAAGGAAAATATGTTTCCTAAAATGCAAGTTGACGATGAAGAATTTGTTTTACGTCCAATGAATTGTCCACATCATATGTTAGTATATGGTAATACTATTCATTCTTACCGTGACTTACCTATTCGAATTGGTGAATTTGCTACTGATTTTAGATATGAGGCAAGTGGCGCAGTTAAAGGTCTGGAAAGAGTACGTTGTATGTGTCAGAATGATGCTCATCTTTTTGTCCGTCCAGATCAAATTGGTGAAGAATTTAAAAAAGTAGTTGAATTAATATTAGATATGTATAAAGATTTTAATATTAAAAATTATAGTTTTAGATTATCTTTAAGAGATAAGAATGATAAAGAAAAATATTTTGATGATGATGAAATGTGGGATGAAGCTGAAAATAAACTTCGGAGTGTTTTAAATGATTTAGGGCTTAAGTATTATGAAGGTGTTGGAGAAGCGGCATTCTATGGTCCTAAACTAGATGTTCAAATAAAACCAGCTGTTGGACCAGAAGTTACTTTATCTACTTGTCAATTAGATTTCCTTTTACCAAGAAGATTCGATTTATCATATATTGATTCCGATGGTTCTAAAAAAATACCAGTAGTTATCCATCGAGCA
This sequence comes from uncultured Bacilli bacterium, assembly GCA_947629365.1. Taxonomy (GTDB): domain Bacteria; phylum Bacillota_I; class Bacilli_A; order RF39; family UBA660; genus SIG200. The sequence goes on along the minus strand of CANRDM010000109.1, from coordinate 391 downwards.
ATTTATGGTACTTTTGATAGATTCACAGCCTTTTTACTTGAAGAAACCAAAGGCAACTTACCTTTATGGCTTTCCCCAGTTCAAATAAATATTATTCCCGTTAATAATGAATATCATTTAGAATATTGTCAAAATTTAATGAGTGAATTAGAAAATTATCGGGTAGAATTAGATGCTAGTGAGGAAAAATTAAGCTATAAAATGCGTGAAAGTTCTGTAAGAAAAATTCCAGTAACAGTTATCATCGGCCAAAAAGAAGTTGATAATAACACTATTAGTTATCGTTTACTTGGTAGTAGTGATACCATAACTGTTACAAAGGCTGAATTTATCAAATATATAGAAGATAGAATTGAAAGCAAAAACTAGATTAAACTTCTAGTTTTTTTCT
>CANRDM010000108.1 GCA_947629365.1 uncultured Bacilli bacterium | reverse complement strand
CCACCATCGTGAGTATTAATGTTGTTAACAAATGAATAAATACTATCAGAATAACCAGAGTTATATTGCATTGCAACTTCAAAGAAAACCCCATCTTCTTCGCCTTCCAAATGAATTATTTCATCGTGAATTGGAGTTTTAGATGTATTTAAATATTTAACATATTCAGAAATACCACCTTCATATAAGAATTTTTCTCCCGTTGTATCTTCTCCATCGCGATCATCTCTAATAGTTAAAGCTAAACCTTTATTTAAAAACGCTAACTCTCTAATTCTTACCTTTAAAGTTTCATAATCAAATATATCAGTATCAAAAATATCAGGATCTGGTTTAAAAGATACAACAGTACCAGTTCTATCTTTTTCACATTCACCAATTTCAGTTAATTTTTGAACAGTTTTACCACCATCTTCAAATTTTGCTTCATAAATTTTACCATCTTTATAAACTGTAACAGTAACCCATTTAGATAAAGCATTAACTACAGAAGCACCAACACCGTGTAAGCCTCCACTTACTTTGTAGCCGCCACCACCAAATTTACCACCAGCGTGAAGAACCGTATAAACAGTTTCAACCGTAGATATACCAGTTTTAGGATGAATACCAACCGGAATACCTCTTCCGTTATCTTTAACAGTAATTGAATTACCTTTATTTATTATTACTTCAATATGATTACAAAATCCCGCCAATGCTTCATCAATCGCATTATCAACAATTTCCCATACTAAATGATGAAGACCTTTAACATCAGTAGTCCCTATATACATACCAGGACGTTTTCTAACTGCCTCTAGCCCTTCTAAAACTTGAATATCACTATCACTATAATGTAAATTTTCTTCTTTCATCTAAAAATCCTCCTCTATGACGTTATTACTTACTTTGAATAATTTAGCATTTGTTAATAATTTTTTATCAATCCTATCTAATTCAGTTGTGGTAATAAATGTCTGTATGTCACTATTTAATAATTCTACTATGTTTTCAATTTTTTCGTTATCAAGAGCACTAAATAAATCATCTAAGATTAAAATAGGTAACTTATTTTTTTCTTTATTAATTAATTCTATTAAAGCTAATTTAAAAGCAAAAATAGCATTCTTCTTTTGGCCATTACTTCCATAATCAGCGATATTCTTTTTATCAAGGATAAATACTATATCATCGTGATGAATACCAAATAAAGTTTTTCCCATATTAACTTCTCTATTATAGTTTTTATTATAAAAATCAATTATTTCTTCCATACTTTTATTTTTATAATCCGAATTATATTTAATATAAAGATCCCCATATTCAAAGATATTTTGATATTTTTGATTAATATATTCATTAATACTATCAATAAATTTATTTCTTGCTTCATAGATTTTAAACCCATATAATACTAACTTTTTAGTTAATATATCTAAAAAATCTTTAGAAGCATTACCATTAATAAGTAAATCTCTTAAATAAAAATTTCTTTGTTTTAAAATTTTATTATAATTATTAAGATATATTATATAATCTTTTTCTAATTTACTAATTTCTATATTAAGTAATTTTCTTCGACTTGCTGGTGGATCATTAAATATCGTTTGTTCTTCTGGTTCTAATAAAACAATATTAATATTAGTAATATAATTACTTACTTTAGAGACAATATTATTATTAATTTTTACTTTTTTACCCTCTTTATTTAATACCACTTGATATATATTTTTAGAATTATCTTCGACCTCTCCTTCTATTTTAGTACTTACTTCACCACTTTTTATTAACATTTTATCATCATTAGTTCTAAATGATTTAGTGATAGATAAAACATATATTGCTTCCACTAAATTAGTCTTACCTTCACCATTTTTACCATATATGATATTTAATTGATTATTAAATTCTAAATTTACTTTTTCATAATTTCTGAAATTAGTTAATTTTAATGTGTTCAATTTCATAATTTAGCCTTCTTTTATGTTATATTTAATAATCATAGTGTTTAAGTACTCCTATACACAACTATAATTATATCACAAATTAGCGATATTTTAAACTAAATTTACAGTTTTTGACCATTTTAAATAATTATTTAATTTAATTGTATAAATTAATAATTTTTCAAAACTATATTTGGAAATTTTAACATCAAAAGTTATATTATTTATACATTTAATTTGTAAAAAGTCATCTTTTTCTTCATAATCAATTATTTTATTAGCTACGATAAATAAACATTCTTTATATCTTAAAGAATTCATTTGTAGTAATATTATATTTTCTGCTTCACTAATTAAAATAGGTACTTTATATTGAATATTTAAGATAGTTTTAGCACTTTTAATTCGACCATTCATACTACTTCCGTGTATTAAACAATTAAATTCAATTATTTTTTTAATTGGAATGTTGAAAACTTCATACTTATCAACATTATAAATGACCGTATCTCTTTCTTTTTTATAAAGTGCCACTGTAGTATCATCAATAATATATTCTTTCATAATCAAAAACCCTCCCAAAAAATTAATTTAGGACCTACTATAGCACTTTGTATTTAAAAAATTTGTCGAAGCATTGTTTAAACCATAAAAAAAGAGAATTTTTTAACATTTTTTCCAATGTTATTAACTTAATATTTTACAAATTGATGAATAGAGTTTTAGTAACTCTATTTTTTATATCGTGAAAAAGA
>CANRDM010000107.1 GCA_947629365.1 uncultured Bacilli bacterium | reverse complement strand
TAATTTAATAATATCTTTTCTAAAAATAAATAAAATAGCTAAAAAAGAACCAAAATTAGAAATAATTTCAAAATTAAATGTATTAAACATCTCCGTATTAAATAAATTTTTAAATAAGAAAATATGTCCACTAGAAGATATAGGAAGTGGTTCTGTTATTCCTTGAATAATTCCTAATATTAAATATTTTACATAATCCATTATCTAACCTCTTTTCTTTATAATTATATAATATTTTTTTTAAAATAGAAATAATATATAATAGATAAATATGTTAAGAATAGTAATGCTGTTAATTGGCTATATTTTAAGTGTAATTGGGTTATTTTTTATCTTTTTATATTTAAATTTATTAGCAATTGGGTATAGTTTTTTTGAATTTGTTTATTTTATTATTAGAAGTATATACTGTGATTTATTTTTTGTTGGTGTTATTTTAATTATTTTATCTTTAAGGAGGAAATAAAATGGATTATTATTATGATGTATTATTAAATTTTCAAGATAATTATACAATGTTTTATGAATGGGATAGTGAAGATGAAATAAACTATATTAAGAAAATACCTTTAGTGCACGTAGATGCTAAAACATTAATTAATTTTATTTCTAAAAAAATTATTGTTGATGAAGAATTTTTAAAATTAATTGAAAATAAAACAAAATTAAAAGGTAATAATACTTTAAAATATACTTGTATATTTAGTGATGGTAAAAATAGTATAGCTTTAGAATTTCAAGATAATGGTGAAGTATTAAGTAAAAGTAGTTTAATATTAGAAGATGAACTTAATATCAATGAATTTATGTATAATATAATGTTAAAGAAAATAAATTATAAGATAATTAAAGATGATGAAATAAATAATGAAACAAGACAAGATTTAAAAATTAAAAGAATTTTAAAATTAGAAATTAATTCTATTTATGAAAGAAAAGAATATAGTAAGTTAAAGTATCTTTATTTAGAATGGTTTCAAGAATTATTACCAAGTATAGATGAAATGTATCATAATATGTTAAATAAATTAAACAATAAATTAACAGAAAAAGAATATAGTATCTATGAATTAATTAAAATGTCTTATAATAATGTATAATATTTTTAATATTAGATAATAATAAATGTAGAAGGTGAATAATGAAAAAGATATTAGCAGTTATAATGGTTACGTTTTTACTTTGTGGGTGTGGTTTAAGTACCGCCAAAAGTGCAGTTGAAACTTATTTAAAAAAATATAAATCATTAGATAGTGAAGTTTTAGTTGATTTAGAAAATATTGTTGAAAGTGAAAATCTAAGTGAAAAAGATAAAGATAAATATCGAGAAGTTTTAAAAAAGCAATATAAAGATTTAACATTTGAAGTATTAGAAGAAGAATATGATGGTGATATTGGTTATGTTACCGTTAAAATAAGTGTTTATGATTTATATAAAGCTAATAAAGATGCTAGTACATATCTTGCTAATAATACTGATAAATTTTTAGATGATGATGGTAATTATAGTGAAGAATTATATACTTCTTATAAATTAGATCAAATGCAAAATATGAATGATAAAATAGATTATACAATTACATTTACGGTTACTAAAGAAAAAGATAAATATATTGTTAGTCAACCAACAGAAAATGATTTATTAAAAATACACGGTATTTATAATTATGAAAATGATTAATTAGGATAAGATATATTGTGTTTATAATGTTTATTTTTAATTAAGTTATTAGGGTGTTCCTTAATAACTTTTTTATTTTGTATTTCTTTAGCTTTTTTTCTTTTACTAACTTCTGTATCTACTAAAGTAAATAGAAACATTAAAAAAGTAACTAAATAAATGGATATAACTACAATTAAAATGATATCAATGGTATCAAATTTTTTCACTACTAATCCCTCTTCCTTAATTAGTCATATATTATAATACATATTAAATAAAATGTAAATAAATGGTAATAATTGTCAAAATATGTCTTAAATAGAGAAATAATGTAGTATTCTATGTTAAAATATAATATGAAGGTAGGCATATTATGAAAAATATTAAAAATAACTATTTAATATTTATGTTAGTTTTTATTTTTCTATTCATTTTAAAAATGAATTTTTGTTATGCTGATACTTTTAAGGGAAAAATTAATGATACAGGTGTAAGTTTAAGAAGTGGTCCAGGAACTAATTATGAGCGAATTAAAACATTAGCAAAAGATTCAGAATATAATTTAGTTGATGAAAATAAAATAAAAGATGAAAAGGGATGCCAAGACGGGTGGTATAAAATATATTATGATGCGAGTGTTGTAGGCTATGTTTGTAGCACTTATGTTGATGTTTCCAAAATTACTTATAATGATACCCCCACGAATAGTTGTGAAGAAGAATTACAGGCATCTGGTTTTCCGAAAACCTATTGGCCAGGATTATGTAGTTTAAAAGAGAAACATCCTACTTGGATTTTTAAACCTATTTTAACTAATTTAGATTTTAAAGATGCTGTTCAAAGTGAAAGTGTATGTGGTAAAAGTTATATTGCTAGTTCTAATGAAGAAAATATTGATAAAACTTGTAAAAATCCTTATTCTAAAACTTGGTATCCAGCAAGTAATAAAGCCGTTGCTTATTATATGGATCCCAGAAATTGGCTAAGTGAAAACACTATATTTCAATTTGAATATTTAAAATATAGTGAATCTTTAAAAGAAAAATACCCATCAGCAGTAAGTA
>CANRDM010000106.1 GCA_947629365.1 uncultured Bacilli bacterium | reverse complement strand
TTTTTTAACTTAAGTATTTTATCTAGAGTTAAATTTTGAATGGCCTCCCAAGAATGCTCTTCAATAATTTTTAAAACATTAACAAGTCTTAAATTTAAATCATTACTTTTTAATAAATTATCTAATATAATAGCCATATCTTGCTTCGTTAAGATAGGCTTATTATTATCTATTTTATATTGCATAATTTCTTTAAGAAAATTAGTAATAAAATAATAATTTGGATTATTAAAGATAATTTCTTTTTTATTTGCTAAATCATTAAAATCAGTAGGAATAAATACCTCATCTTGCAGACATCCTAAAGGGATTTTATCTAGCCTTTTTTGACTAAAGGCAATCACAAAGTCATTAGAATTTATAACTAAAGGATTACTTGCAAATAATGATGGAGCATTATAATACTTAATATATGGTTTATTAGTTAAAATGGCAAAATCTTCATCTTTATATTCTTTTTCACTTAAGATGTAAAGAAATCTTTTTTCTTCTTTACTATTATTAGAGGAAATATTACTAGAAGTACTTATTTTAACCGTGATTTTCTGAAAAGTATAATTTCTTTTTAAATAAAAATTAATTAAGTTACATAAATTAACTGCTAATAAATCTAAATCAATATCTAAGTAGCCAAGTTCTTTAAGCCAATATTCTTTATAAGGAATATTATTAATATCTATCATCTAAGCACCACCCTTATAACTATTATAACAGAAATTTATTAAAAATGGCAAAAAAGGTTTGACAAGCAGGATATTTTATAGTAAAGTATTAGAAGTTGTCCAAAAGGGGGGAGATTTAAAATGAAATTTTTTAATTTGGTCAAAAAGGATAGTTTAAAATTATTATGTAATATTACTTTATCTTCTGTAATTCTTATTAATTGTTATTGTTTTTTACTTAATAGTTGTTTTAAACAAAATAAACATAAACAAATAGAAAAAGAAGATTACGGTATTGCTACAGCTAGTTTATATGAACCAATAGATCCATATTTTTTAAGTTCTTCATTAATAGAAAGTGATTGCGATTTTAATATAGATAATATTGAAGAAGAGGAAAATACCAAAATATCTATTGAAACCCCTATTAAAGAAGAAGATATAAAAGATATAATGTATGACGCATTAAATAATGACCCTATTATTTCACTAGGAACTAAAATTTCAGCTGAAGGGCAAGTCACCAAAGAATTAATCGAACTAGGTATTATTGAAACAGAAAAAACTAATGAAGAAAAATTAGCTTGGATTTTAGAAAATTATCATCTTACTATTGATGAATTTAATACTTTTAAAGGCATAGTTTTATCAGAAGCAGGGTCTGAAAGTTATATTGGTTGTTATGCAGTTACTAATACGGCTTATAATAGAACCATTTGCTCAAGATGGGTTAATGAAATTGAAAAAATACAAGCCAAAGGCACAGGTACCAATCTTTATCATCAAGTTATTCATCCTGGTCAATTTTCAGTTTATAGTAGTGGTAAATACTTAGAATATATTAATGAAACACCAGAAACTTCACCTGGAGTTCAAGCAATTATTGATTTCCTTTATGGTTCATTTACTAAAAATGAAAAATGGGAATATGTTTGGAATGGTCCAGCTAGACTACTTGATACTTTAAACTTTGTAGGATGGTGGATTACTCCTAAATATCCTTATATAGAAATTGGTTATCACGGAAATAGATATGGAGTGCCAATGCAAGAAAGTGAATATTTATCATATCAATTTACTTCAACTACTCAAAAAGAATTAGAAGCAAGAGCATTAGAAGCTAAAGAATATACTAAAGCTTATAAAAAATATATTAAAAATGGCTATTCGCAAAACGATGCAAAGAAATTAGCCAGACAAAAATAAGGTAAAGAACTAATTTTTCTTTACCTTTTTGTATAATTTAATATCGTTAATATTCATCGCTGCCCAGATGACCATTTTTTCTTTCCTTTTTGCAGATAATACTACTCTATCATTCTTTATTTCTTTAATTATATAATATTCGTCGTATTGTTTTAAGTGCTTTCCATTATAATTAACTAGCTTTATAGGTACAACTAAATCACCAACTTTAAATTCACTACTAATAATGGCTGGATTAATTATACAACCACGAAAAATATATCCTTCTTTTTGACTCCAGCGACCATTATTATTATTTCTTAAAACATTATAAAATGCTTTTGAACCATAGGCACTTTCAGATGTATAAATTTGATTATCATTATCAATTCTTTCTACAATAGCTACGTGACCTGCTCCATCACTACCTGAAAGACTATTTCCTTTTTGCCAAACCATTATGCCCCCAAGGGTTGGGACTATTGACACTTTTAAACCTAATTTTTGAGCTCTTTCAATAAAATTTTCAGCATTACAATTTAAAGATGGATAAGTCATTTTGCCTATTATTTCATTAAAGCGACCACAAGCATAGCCAACACAATTGGCTAAAACATCACAATCTTTATCAACAGGGCTTCCCTTTATACAAGTACTATAGCCATTATTTGCTTTAGTATTATAAAATTTATTACCTGGTTCAGGTTTTTTAGAACGTACTATCATTACTAATTTCAACTCCATCATCTAACATATCAGCAAGTGTATCTTCATTAAAGGTAGTTTGTTTTTGCATTTACCTCATTCCTTATTTTTATCGTCCTACTATATAATATGCAGATAATTTTTGCCGGTCGCGGCTTTTATAATTAAAAAATACCTTCCTCTTATTTTGAGTAAAGGTATTTATTAAACAATATTGGTGCACCTGAAGGGACTTGAACCCCCACGGATATATCCACTAGATCCTAAGTCTAGCGCGTCTGCCAGTTCCGCC
>CANRDM010000105.1 GCA_947629365.1 uncultured Bacilli bacterium | reverse complement strand
CATAAAAAATATTGTTTGACAAGTATATTTGACAATTTAAAAAAATATAGTATAATAATTATGCAATTAAGTGGCAGAGGCTTTTTTGATTGTAATGTGTTTTGAAAAATATAAAGTAATTCGTCTGCCGAAATGAAATATAGTAAAAAACTCCCTATGATTAGAAAAGGCCAAAAACAAAAATTGTAATTTTATAAAGAAAGGAGAATATTAATGGCAAGATATACAGGACCAGCTTATAAGAAATCAAGAAGACTAGCATTTTCAACATTAGAAAATGGTAAAGATTTAGCTCGTCGTCCTTATGCTCCTGGTGTTCACGGTAAAGACCGTAAGAAAAAATCTAGTGAATATGGTGTTCAATTACAAGAAAAACAAAAAGTTAGATATACTTATGGTTTAACGGAAAAACAATTCCATAAAGTTTTTGATAAAGCGCAAAAACTTCCTGGTATTGCTGGTGAAAATTTACTTATGTTACTTGAAAGTAGACTTGATAATTTAGTATATCGTCTTGGTATGGCAAGAACTCGTCGTGCAGCAAGACAAGTAGTAAATCACGGTCACATTCTTGTTAATGGTAAAAAAGTAGATATTCCATCATATAGAGTTATGCCTGGAGATGTAATAAGCGTTAAAGAAAATTCTTTAAATCATCCCGCTATTTTAGCAAGTGTTGCGGAAAAAGTAGCAATTCCTGCTTATTTAGAATTTGATGAAAAGAAATTAACTGGAAAATATGTTAGAATTCCTGAAAGAAGCGAACTTAATAGCGATATTCAAGAACAATTAATCGTTGAATTCTACAATAGATAGTAATTAAAACTCGGAAAAAACCGAGTTTTTTTCATAAATATGTGGAAATAGTTAAAAAAATATTTTATAATTAATAAGGAGGTATAAGATGAAAAAGAGATTTATTTTATTCAGTATTTTATTTTTAATGATTTTACCTAGTATAGTTTTAGCTAAAACTAAAGTATTAAATTTAAAAGAAACATTAGCATCAGAAAGTATTAGTGCTAATTTATCTAATTATAAAGAAACAAGTGATCAAGTAACCATTTATTTGTTTCGGGGGAATGGTTGTGAACATTGTGAAAATTTCTTAAATTATTTAAGTAGCATTGTAGATAATTATGGTAAGTATTTTAAATTAAGATCTTATGAAGTATGGAATAATGATGATAATCAAGAATTAATGAATAAAGTTGGAGAATATTTTAATTATGATGTGACAAGTAAAGAATTTGGCGTTCCTTTTATTATTATTGGTGAAGAAACTTTCTCTGGATTTACGGATAGTAAGAAGACCGCAATTTTAAATGCTATCACGGAAGAATATAATGCCAATAGTAAGTTTGATGTTTTAGAAGAATTAGGCATTACCGAAAATAATGAAAATGGTAATTGTAATAATACAAACGTTATTATTTGGTTAGTAGTATTAATAGTTGTTAGTACCACATTAATTGTTTTTGTTAATGTAAGAGCCAATAAAAAAATAAATGAAAGATTAGAAAATATAGAAAGAATATTAAAAGTAAGGAAGTAAGATATGAAAAAAGTAGGAAGTATATTATTAATAGCCGTTTTATTATTATTTGTAGGGGGTTGTTTTAAAGAAAAAGAAAATGTTGTAACTGATGCAACTAAATTTAAAGAAGAATATGAATCACTTAATGGAAAGACTACTGATGCGGGAATATCTTATAGAGAAATAAGCATTAGTGAAGATAATCCTTTTGTTTATGCAACTGCTAGTGAAATTGTTGAGAAAATTGATAATGGTGAAGATTTTGCTGTTTATTTTGGTTTTAAGAGTTGTCCTTGGTGTCGTAGTATTTTAGAATCTTTAATTAAAGTTGCTAAAGATTTGAAGATTGGGCGAATTTATTATGTTGATATACTTGAATTAAGAGATACATACGAATTAAAAGATGGTAAACCAGTTAAAACGAAAGATGGCGGAGAAGGTTATAGTGAGCTTTTAGATCGCCTTGATAGTGTTTTAAGTGATTATACTTTGAAAAATGCTAAAGGTAAGAGTGTTTCAACAGGTGAAAAAAGAATTTATGCTCCAAATATTGTTAGTGTAATTGATGGAAAACCAGAAAAACTTACAACAGGCATTAGTGAAGATCAAAATGATAGCTATATGGAATTAACAGATAAAATGAAACAAGATATGTATGATAATATTAAATGTGTATTAAGTTGTTTAGAAAAATCTGTTTGTACAGAAGGATGTTAAAAGTAAATCGAAGGATTTACTTTTACTTATAAAGGAGATAAAATTAAATGAAAAAAATAAGTTGTATTTTATTACTTATAGGTTGTTTACTACTTTTTAGTGCTTGTGGAAGCAAAGAATTTAAGAGTGGTTCTTTAGAAGGATATTCTTATGAAGAAGTTAATGAAAAAACTAATTATATTAAAATAGTTACTAATAAAGATAAAGTTGTTTTAATTGAATTATATCCTGATATTGCTCCTTTAACAGTAGCGCATTTTCAAGATTTAGTTCAAGAAAAATTTTATGATAATAAAATCTTTCATCGGGTAATTGCTGGCTTTATGATTCAAACTGGTAGTCCAGATGGAACCGTTTATTCTTCATATGGTGATACCATTAAAGGTGAATTTAAAAATAATGGGGTTGAAAATAATTTAAAACACGAAGAGGGAGTTTTATCAATGGCGAGAAGTGAAGATATGGATTCAGCTAGTAGTCAATTCTTTATTTGTGTTAATAGTAATGATCAAATTGGTTATTTAGATGGTAATTATGCTGCTTTTGGTAAAGTAATTGCGGGTTATGATACCATTAAAGAAATATCAGAAGTAGGAACAGATAGTAATGATTTACCATTAAGTAT
>CANRDM010000104.1 GCA_947629365.1 uncultured Bacilli bacterium | reverse complement strand
TTCATTTTTAAAGTAGGAATAATAATCATTTTACCTTTAAACATTTTATCTATTGCATATTTTGCTACGTAACTACTTTTAGCTTCTTTGGTCGCAAATGTTCCTTTAGCAGCTTTATTAAATTCCGTATCAACTGGACCTGGACATAAACAAGACACAACGACTTTACTATGATTACATCTTAATTCTTCGTTAATAGCCATTGAAAGTTTAGTTAAATAATTTTTCGTAGCATAATAAGTATTTAAATGAGGACCAGCCATAAATCCAGCACTTGATGCTACATTTAAAATATATCCTTGATCTTTTTTTACCATATCTTTTAAGCATAATTTGGTTAAGATATGGGGTGCTAAAACATTAACATCAATCATTTTTATTTCGGTATCTAAATTAGTTTCCGTAAAATCACCAAATAAGCCAAACCCGGCATTATTAATTAAAATATCAATATTATCATTTTTTATGTTTTTATATAATTCATAAACATTCTCTTTAATACTTAAATCAAGAGGAATAATTTTTACTTTAACATTTAATTCTTTTTGTAAATCTTTTAATAAATTTTCTCTTCTGGCTACCAGTATTAAATCAACATTTAATGTAGCTAAATACCTCGCCATATCTCTTCCTATGCCTGAAGATGCCCCAGTTATAAGTGCTTTCATTTCTTTATATCTCCTTTAAGTTCAAATAATATATCTCTTAGTTCCATAGCTCTTTCAAAGTCTAAATTCTTAGCGGCATTTTTCATTTCTTCTTCAATTTTTATTAGCATACTTTCAGTCTCTTTTTTACTTAACTTAGTCTTTTTCTTTGTCTCCGTTATATTATTAGAAATAACTTCTTTAATATCTTTAACAATCGTTTTAGGAATAATATTATTTTCTTTATTATATTCTTCTTGAATTTTTCTTCTTCTTTCGGTTTCTTCAATCGCAATTTTCATTGCCTCACTTATTATATCCGCATACATTATTACTTTACCACTGGCGTTTCTTGCACATCGACCAATCGTTTGAATTAAAGAACGATCACTTCTTAAGAAACCTTGTTTATCAGCATCTAAAATACATATTAAACTAACTTCTGGAATATCAATACCTTCTCTTAAAAGGTTAATACCAACAACTACATTATAGATACCACATCTTAAATCGTGAATAATTTTAAGTCTTTCTAAAGTTTTGATTTCATTATGAAGGTAAGCAACTTTAATATTCATTTCTTTTAAGTAATTGGTTAATTCTTCACTCATTCTAATAGTAAGAGTAGTGATTAAAACTCTTTCATTAATTTTAATTCTTTGATTAATTTCTGCAATTATATCATCTATTTGACCTTCCGTTTTTCTTACTTCAATGATTGGATCAAGTAAACCAGTAGGTCTAATAATTTGTTCTACTACCTTATGATTTACTTTTTCAAGTTCATAATCTCCTGGGGTAGCAGATACATAAATAGCATTATTTATTTTGCTTTCAAATTCTGGAAACTTAAGAGGTCTGTTATCAAGAGCAGAGGGAAGACGAAAGCCATAATCAACTAAAGTTTGTTTTCGCATTCGATCCCCATTATACATTCCTCTTACTTGGGGAAGAGTAACGTGTGATTCATCAACAACAAGTAAATAGTCTTTAGGCATAAAGTCAATCAAGCAAGTTGGGGTAACTCCTTCTTCTCTTAAAGCTAAGTGTCTTGCATAATTTTCAACCCCATTACAATAACCTGTTTCTCTAAGCATTTCTAAATCGTAATTAACTCTTTCTTTAATTCTTTGTTCTTCGATAAATTTACCATTTTCGCGAAAATATTTGATACGTTCATCTAATTCTTTTTCAATTCTTCTTATGGCTTCTTCCATTTTTTCTGGACTAGTAACAAAGTGAGAAGCAGGAGAAATAGCAATTGTTTTTTTACTTTCTTTAATAGCCCCGGTAAGAGGATCAAAAACTATTATAGAATCAACTTTATCATCATCTAGTTCAATTCTAATACCACTTTCTTTTTCATTTACAGGTACTATATCAATAGAATTACCTCTTACTCTAAAAGTACCCCGGTGAAAATCTAAATCGCTTCGTTCATAAGTCATATCAACTAATTTATTAATAATATTATTTCTATTTACTGTATCACCAAGTGATAAAACTAACATATTTTTTTCATATTCATCTTTTTCCCCAATACCATAGATACAAGAAACAGAAGCCACCACAATTACATCACGATAATTTATTAAAGCTGATGTAGCACTATGTCTGAGTTCATCAATTTCATCATTAATTGACGCATCTTTTTCAATATATGTATCGCTTGAGGGAACATATGCTTCTGGTTGGTAATAATCATAATAAGAAACAAAATATTCAACGTGATTGTTTGGAAATAATTCTTTAAATTCACTATAAAGTTGACCTGCAAGTGTTTTATTATGGGCGAGCACAAGAGTTGGTTTATTCACATTGGCAATAACATTAGCAATCGTAAAAGTTTTACCTGTTCCAGTTGCTCCCAGTAAAACTTGTTCTTTCTTACCATTTTTAATACCTTCAACAAGTTCTTGTATTGCTTTAGGTTGATCACCACTAGGTTTATATTTTGATACTAATTCAAACACATAATCACTTCCTATTTCAAAGATATTTTAGCACTATATTATTATTTTGACCATAATTAATGATAATATTATTAACTAATTAATAAATTAATGAAAAGTTCTTGATTTATCTTAAATATTTTGCTATATTATTAATGAACACGAAAGTGTTTTTTAATTACAATAAAATTTAGGAGGTTAAAAATGGCAAAAGAAGTAAAAAAGAAAAATGTGAAGAAGGTAAAGAAAGAAAAGAAAGCTAAAAATAAAGAAAGTTTCTTTAAAAATTTAAAAAAAGAAATTAGTATGGTTAAATGGCCTGATGGTAAAGATTTAATTAAATA
>CANRDM010000103.1 GCA_947629365.1 uncultured Bacilli bacterium | reverse complement strand
TTATTATGGAACGATTTTTTTATATTATACGTGAATAATTATAATATTTAATAAATATATTTTATTAGAAAAGGACGTGTGGTAATTTGAAAAAATTGGTAGTATTATTCAGTGTGATGATGTTATTTTTGTGTGGCTGTGGCAAAGATAACCCAGAAAGTGTCTTAAAAGATTTTAAAAATAGTATTAAAAATTCTAAATCATATAAAGTTACCGGTAATATGGAAATTAATAATGATGAAGAAACATTTACTTACAGCCTAGAAAGTTATTATTTAAAAGATAATTATTACAAGGTGGTGTTAGTTAATCAAACTAATAATCACGAGCAAATAATTTTAAAAGATGGTGAGAATGTATATGTGATTACGCCGGCATTAAATAAGAGCTTTAAATTCCAAAGTGAATGGCCAACGGCATCAAGTCAAGCCTATTTGTTAGGAAGTCTTGCTAATGATATTGAAAATGACGCTAAGGTAACAGTTGAAACAAATGATGATGGTTATGTTATTAAAACTAAAGTTAATTATCCCAATAATGATGAACTTAGTTACCAAAAAATTTATTTAAATAATAAAAAAGAAGTTACTAAAGTTGAAGTATATAATAATAAAGATATTGTAAAAATAAAAGTAACATTTGATAAAGTGGATTTAAAAGCTGGTTTAAAAGATAGTGATTTTAAATTAGAAGATTATGTTAAAGATGAAGAACCAAAAGAAGATTGTGAAGAAGAAAGCTGTAAAGAGGATAACTTTTCTAAAGAAACAGCAACCATTGAAGATATAATATATCCTTTATATATTCCTAGTAATACTTTTTTAACAAGTAGTGAAAAAGTAGATACCGACAGAGGAAATAGAGTAATATTAACATTCAGTGGTGATAAGAATTTTGTCTTAATTGAAGAAAAATCTCTAGCATCTAGTGCAATGGAAATTGTCCCTGTATATGGTGAACCTTTATTATTATCTGAATCAATCGGGGCCTTAAGTGCTAATAGTTTGAGTTGGGATGCAAATGATATATCTTATTATCTTGCTAGTACTGAGTTATCTCCATCAGAAATGATGCTCATTGCTAACTCACTAGGTAATGAAACATTAGTAGCCAATACTAAGTAACACATAGAAATATGTGTTATTTTTTTGTACATAGAAGAAATCTTAAATAAAAGTTGCTTTTACAAAGCATTTTGGGTATAATTTATTTGGAGAGGAATTATTATGAGTAAGAAAAAAGCAAAAGAAAATCCATTAATGAAAGAAAAGAAAATTAAAGGAATAAAGAATAACATTGGGGCTAGTGAAGAAGGCAATGAAGTAAAAAATTTTATCATTATTGTAATAGTTTTAGCGGTTATTGTTGGGGTTATTTATGGAATAACTGTCCTATTAAATAAAGAAGAGATAGATTATTCTTATCAATCAACTGCTGGAGCAATAAATTACGACATTGTTTCAGTTGGTACTATTTTAAATAGACCTTATAAGGATTACTATGTTTTAGTGTATGATGTAAATAAGGATGAATCGGTAAAATATAATAGTATTTTAAATAGTTATATGGATAAGAGTAAAGAAGATGATTATATTAAAATATATTTATGTGATTTAAATAATGAACTTAATAAAGCTTATTATAATGTTAATGATGATAATAAGAGTAATCCAGAAGCTAGTAAAACTAGTGAATTTGATTTTGGCGATATAACATTATTACATATTAAAAAAGGTAAGATAGTTGAATATATTGAAAAATATGAAACAATCAAAGAAAAATTAAAGTAAAGTGAAAGCATAATTGCTTTCCTTTTTTATATTGACATGTTAAAATTATTTTATGATACGGGAGTGATATAATGATAAAGTCAAAAGGGTTTGGCTTAGTAACTGTTATTGTAATTATGATTATAACTTCAGTAGTATCAGGTATAACTACTGGGGTTATAATGCTAAATAATAATGATATAAAGATATCTAATTTGTCAGATGATAAAGAGTTGCAAGAATTTATTGAAGTATATGAAGTTCTTCTTTCAAAATATTATGATGATATTGATAAAAAGGCAATGCTTGAAGCTGCCGAAGATGGTATGATGAATTTCTTAGGTGATAAATACACAACTTATTTACAAGGTAGTGAATATCAAGAAATATTAGATGAATTATCTGCTACATATGAGGGAATTGGAATTGAAATTGAAAATAATATCATTAAAGGTTTTGCTGAAGGTTCACCAGCGGAAAAATCAGGTTTATTAATTGGTGATATCATCAACAAAGTAAATAATATTAATATTGAAGATATGTCTTCTGAACAAATTAGCTTATTAATTAAAAATGATGCATCAGATTATATTGATTTAGAAATTTTAAGAAATGGTGTAACATTACCATTTAAAATAAAAAAGACTAAGTTAACTAATAAAGTGGTTTCTTATAAAATAATTGATAATAGTAATATTGGTTATCTATTTATTAAAAATTTTTCGGAAAATTTAGATGATCAAGTAAATGATTCTTTAAAAGAATTAGAAGCAAAAGGGATAAATTCTTTGATTATTGATTTAAGAGGTAATGCCGGTGGTTATTTACAAGCTGCTGAAAAGACAGCATCTTTGTTTTTAGAAGAAGGAAAAGTTATTTATTCATTAAAAAATAGTAATGGAGAAGTAATTCATAAAGATAAGACTAAAGAAAAAAGAAATTACCCTATTGTAATTTTGATTGATAATAATACGGCCTCAGCTGCTGAAATTCTCGCTTCCGCTTTGAAAGACAGTTATAATGCTATATTAGTTGGTTCCAAATCCTTTGGTAAAGGCAAAGTTCAGGAAGTCGTAAAATTAGAAAATGGTGATTCAGTAAAAACGACGTCAGCAAAATGGTATACTCCTGCTGGTATATGTATAGATGGAGTGGGTATATCACCTGATTATAATGTTATTTATATTAATGATGGCAACTACCTTGATACGCAATTAGAAAAGGCAATTAATGT
>CANRDM010000102.1 GCA_947629365.1 uncultured Bacilli bacterium | reverse complement strand
TAATAATAACTACTTTTTTGGGCATTTTTATTATATAATTGTTATAGGTGATACAATGAATTTAATTATTTCGGCCGGTGGTTCAGGTGGACATATTTATCCTGCTTTAGCTATTATTAAAAAATTTCAAGAAAAAGAGAAGAATCTAAACGTTTTATATATTGGTACTCATAATAGAATGGAAAATGATATTGTTCCTCGGGAAAATATTCCTTTTGAATCAATTAAAATTTATGGATTTAGTAAAAATGTCTTAAGAGATATTAAAAATGTTGGTCTTTTATATAAAGCATTCCAAAAATGTCTTAAAATTATGAATGATTTTCATCCCGATATTGTTATTGGGGTTGGTGGTTATGTAACAATGCCAGTTATTATGGCAGCTAAAAAATTAAAAATAAAATGTGTTATTCACGAGCAAAATATGTTTCCTGGTAAAACTAATAAATTTTTAAGTCGGGGTGTTAATGCTGTTTTTACAACTTTTAAAGAAAGTGATAAATATTTTGCTAAAGAAGTTAATTGTATTTATACAGGACATCCTTGTGCCGATAATGTTAAAAATTTAAAAAGTGCATCTAAAGAAAGTTTAGGTTTAGATAAGAATAAAAAATTACTTTTAATTACGAGTGGTTCTCAAGGTAGCAGTGGTCTTAATACTAAATTAATTTCCTTTTTAGAATTAGTTAAAGATACTAATTATGAAGTTTTAGTGGTAACGGGTAAAAATAATTATGATGAATTTATTAAAGAAAAACATTTTCCTAAAAATGTCCATATTATTCCTTATTTAGATAATATGGCTGGTTTCTTTAAAAATTGTGATTTAGTTATAGCAAGAGCGGGAGCAGGTACTATTGTTGAATTATTGGCAAGTAAAACCCCATCTATTTTAATTCCTAGTCCTAATGTTGCTAATAACCATCAATATTATAATGCTTTAGAATTAGATAGTAAAAAGTTGGCCATTATGATAGAAGAAAAAGACTTAGAAAGCAAGAGTTTAACAAACAAAGTTAATGATTTAATGCAAAATAGTAAAGAATATATAAATATAAAAAATAATTTAAATAATTATCAAACAGTAAACGCTAGTGATAATATATATAATAAAATAAAGGAGATTATTAATGAATAATTTTAATTTTGTAGAAGATAATGCTTCTTTAATAAATTATAATACTTATAAAATTAAAAGTAGTACTAGGTATTTAGCTAGACCTACTAATATAAATGAATTAACTAATTTAGTTAATTATTTAACTAGTAATAATATTAAATATTATATTTTAGGAAAAGGCTCTAATGTTATTTTAAGTGATAGTCTTTATGATGGCTGTATTATTAGTTTAGAGCATTTAGATAAAATAGAAATAGATGATGAAGTAGTTACAGCTTATGCGGGAGTTACTTTAGGAATATTAATTCAAGAAGTTATGCAACATAATTTAAGTGGGTTTGAATATTTATTTGGGATTCCTGGAACATTAGGGGGAGCATTATATGGTAATGCTGGGGCTTATAATCATACTATTTATGATAATTTAGTAAGTGTAGATATTTTAAAAGATGGTAATATTTATACTTTAAAAAAAGAAGATATTAAATATAGTTATCGTTATACTGAATTTAAAGAAAATAAAGATATTATAATAAAAGCAACATTTAAATTGCTAAAGAAAGATAATAAAGGAACAAATGAAGTAATTAAAGAAATAAGGGAAAAAAGAAGTAAATTACCATTAGAATATCCTAATGCAGGAAGTGTCTTTAAAAATCCATTAAATGACTATGCCGGAAGATTAATTGAAGAAGCTGGCTTAAAAGGTTATCAAATTGGGGGAGCTAAAGTATCAGAAAAACACGCTAATTTTATTGTTAATACAGGTAATATGACAAGTAATGATTTAAAATCTTTAATTAATTATATTAAAAAAGAAATAAAAGATAAATATAATATTGAATTAGAATTAGAACAAGTAATAATAGATGGGAATTAATAATGAAAGAAAAAACAAAGAAAGTAAAAAAAAGATTAAGATTTAAAGTAATTATTGTTTTTATATTAATTATTTATTTATTAGTATCAGGTGTTTATTATATAATAAATAAACCAATAAAAACGATTGAAGTATTAGGAAATAATTATTTAAAAGATAGTTATATAATTAATTATTTAGATATTAATAAAGAAAGTATTTTTAAAGTAAATAAGAAAAAAATAAAACAAAAATTATTAGCAATTGATTTAATTGAAGATGTAAGTATTAAGAAAAATTATTTAGGTATTTTA
The DNA here is from genome assembly GCA_947629365.1 of uncultured Bacilli bacterium. Lineage (GTDB taxonomy): Bacteria > Bacillota_I > Bacilli_A > RF39 > UBA660 > SIG200. Next base: position 744 of record CANRDM010000102.1, on the reverse strand, counting down.
AAAATAGATATTAAAGAAGCTGATATTTTATTTTATAATGCTTTAGATAAAAAAATAGTTTTATCGAATGGTAAAGAAATAGATAATGATTTAAATTTAGAATTACTGGGAATGCCTACTTTAACTAATTATGTAAAAGAAGATATTTTAAATGATTTTACTTATAAATTAACAAGAGTAAATAAAAGTATTTTATCAATGGTTAGTGAAATAGAATATGATCCATCGAAAGTAGGAGATAAAATAATTGATGATAAAAGATTTAAATTATTAATGAATGATGGTAATATAGTATATATTAATACAGTTAATATTGAAAAATTTAATGATTATTTAGATATATATGAAGGTATAGTAAGTGTCAATGGAGATGTTAAAGGGTGTCTATATCTTGACAGTAGTAGTGAGAATAATCATTTTAATAATTGTTTAAGTAGTGGAAGTGGGGATAATGGATAAAGTTAATTATGATAAAGTTTTAGAAAGTATTATAAGTAATTTAGATTATAAACCTAAATTACTTCTTCATAGTTGTTGTGGTCCTTGTTCATCATATGTTATTACTTATTTAAAAGATTATTTTGATATAACTATTCTTTATTATAATCCTAATATTGAACCAAAAGAAGAATATGAAAAAAGAAAAAGTGTCCAATTAAAATTAATTAAAGAACTTAATATTAAATCATTAGATTTTTTAGATAGTGATTATGAAAACAATATATATCAAGAAAAAGTTAAAGG
>CANRDM010000101.1 GCA_947629365.1 uncultured Bacilli bacterium | reverse complement strand
ATACCTCGCGTGTACTTGTTAAGTATATAATAAATATATGAAAAATGCAAGTCATTTTGTAAAAGTTTTTGGAAAAAAAGTTAATTTATGTGATATAATTTTAGAAGAGGTGGATAAATGAAGGGTGTTTTAAAATGCTTAATATTTTTAGCGGTTATTGGTTTAGGTGTTTTCTTGTACTTTACCTTTACAGAAGTTAAGGAGAAAAAGGAAGAAGAAAATATTAAGAATGGCTGGTATATTGAAATAATTTATGATAAGCCAATTAATGTTCGAAGTGAAGCTAGTGCTGAGGCTAAATCACTTGGCAAAGTAAATAAAGGTGAAATTTATAAAGTTTTAGATATTGATACGGAAAGTAGTACTGTTTATTATTGGTATAAGATAGAATATAAAGGTAAAGAAGGATATGTGGCCTCCGGAAGAAAGAAATTCTGGGTTAAAGATTATAATAATCCTAAAGATATTATGACTCCTCAAATAACATTTGAAAGTAATGAATATTATGTTAGAACTATTGATGATATAAATTATAAGCATTTAACGGTTTATGAAGATAGTACTGATTATACAATAAGTCATATAGTTTATTATGAAAAAGAAAAAAATCAATATTGGATATTATATACAATTACTGATAAATCAGGGAAAAGTTCATCAAAAATGCAAAAAATAATTTTTGAAATAGCACCCTCTAGTGATCAAGTCAAAGACTTTAGAGAATATAGAAGATAAAAAGTGCAATTGCTGTTGCATTTTTTCTTTTATTAGGGTATAATTTTATTGTTGTTTAGATTGTCTCCTTAGCTCAGCTGGTAGAGCAATCGACTCTTAATCGATGGGTCTAGGGTTCGAATCCCTAAGGGGACACCAATAAGTTTATAAATCTCTTAAATTAGAGATTTTTATTATATAAAAAAGGTGATATTTATGTTTGTCGATGAAATTAATTTAAAATTAGTAGCGGGCAGTGGTGGTGATGGTTGTACATCATTTCGAAGAGAAAAGTTTGTGCCAATGGGTGGTCCAGATGGCGGTAATGGTGGTAAAGGTGCTGATATAATTTTTAAAGTTGATAAGGGGCTTAAAACTTTAATTGATTTAAAATATAAAAAAATTATAAAAGGCGATAAGGGTGAAAATGGTAAAGGATCAAATAAATACGGGGCAAATGCGAGTGATGTTATCATTTATGTTCCCCTTGGAACAACAATAACCGATTTAGATACTAACTTAGTTATAAAAGATTTAGTTAATGAAGATGATGAAGTAGTTGTTGCTTATGGTGGAAGAGGTGGCAAAGGTAATAAATCATTTGCTACTCACGATAATCCCGCTCCTAAATTTAGTGAAAAGGGGGCGCCAGGGGATATTAAACTTATTAAGTGTGAATTAAAGGTTTTAGCGGATGTTGGTTTGGTTGGTCTTCCTTCTGTTGGTAAAAGTTCTTTAATTAGTATTATAAGTGCCTCAAAGCCGAAAATTGCTGCTTATCATTTTACTACGCTTTCACCAAATTTAGGAGTAGTAAAATTAAAAAATCATAAGACGTTTGTGATGGCCGATCTTCCAGGTTTAATTGAGGGTGCTAGTGAAGGAATTGGTCTTGGTGATAAATTCTTAAGACACGCAATGCGAACCAAAATATTATGTCACGTTATTGATATATCCGGCAGTGAAGGTAGAAACCCACTTGATGATTATTATATTATTAGAAAAGAAATTGAAAAATATAGTTCTAAATTAGCAAGCAAAAAGGAAGTAATTGTAGCTAATAAAATGGATTTAGAAGCATCTTCTGAAAATTTGGAAGCTTTTAAAAAATCACTTCCGGATAAAGTGATTTTCCCAATTAGTACTATTAATAATACAGGAATAGATGATTTAATTAATTATTTAGGAGAACAACTAGATAATATTAAAGATGAAAATTTATATCAAAAAGATGAATTAGAGAATCATTTAGTTTTTAAATTTCAAGAAGAAAAACCATATACTATTACCAAAGAAAATAATATTTGGGTGATTAAAGGGGAAGAAATAGAAAAACTATTTAATATGACAAAATTTAATGAAGATGAAGCAGTTTTAAGATTCGCAAGAAAATTAAAAAGAATGGGCGTTGAAGATGAGTTAGAAAAATTTGGTGCTCAAAGAGGCGATGAAGTACAAATTTTAGATTATATCTTTGAATTTAAGGAATAATGTCAAATAGATGTTATTCTTTTTTATTATATTGATAATTTTTTTTAAATTAGGTATAATATTAAATATAAGATATAGGTGATAATAAATGAAGGAAGAAAATAAAGAAGGTAAAGTTAAGTCTTATATTTATTATATAATTATTTTAGTAGCAGTTTTAATAATATCTGCTGTTTCGGTAACGTATGCTTATGTCAGTTTATTAAATAATGAGGATAATGAAGCAAATACATCAATAACTGGTAAGACGGATTGTATTGATATTCAACTTGATTCCAATGGTTCTGCAACTGGATTAACGTACAATTATCCGATTACTGATGATTTTGCTACGACAGGAGAAAATGTTAAACCTATTACAATAACTTTAACTAATAAATGTACTGAAATTATGAGTAGTGATGGAATAGACTATACTGTTGCATTAACGACACTTTCTAAAACTGATGCTAATTATATACCAGATACTGATATTAAAATTAAAGCTACTAGTACTTCTGGTACAAGCGATGTTATTTCGACTAGTTTATTATCAAATGTAACTAAAATTTCAAATGGCAAATCTACATATAATTTGTTAAATGAAAAATTTACTGATACAAGTAGTGTTACTAATGGATATACTGTTAATAATCATTATGTTATTGGCACCGGCAAATTAGCATCAAGTGCCTCTGTTACTTATAAAGTTTATTTATGGATAGACTATAATGAAGGCAGTGAAGATGACAAGGCTACCCAAGGTGAAAATTTTGCAAGTGTACTTAGTGCGGTAATAAACAATCCTGAAACATTTACTGAATAATAATTAATAAAAATTAAAGTCGTCGTTTGATGACT
>CANRDM010000100.1 GCA_947629365.1 uncultured Bacilli bacterium | reverse complement strand
GTCGAGAAGATATATTTTTACTCATTGTTTTAATTTTAGTGTTGGCTCTGCTTATCCTAATAATTAAAAGCTAACCCGTTGGGTTAGCCAAACATCCTAGGTAACGCTTATTTGCGTCTTCCTATTTATTATTTTAGCACATTTATTTTTTATATACAATAAATATCAATAAATATTTTGAAACCTATAATTGAATTAAAATTAGATTATTTTTTTCTTTTTCTTGAAATTTCTTGACTTTTTTCCATAAGTTCAATTCTTTCGATTATATCTTTGTAAATATGATGAATACATATATTTTTTCTACTTCTTAATACGGCAAATTCATTCGAGTGCAAGAAAACCTCACAAATTCTATGTGTCATTTCTTCACCATTATTTAAAAGAATTTCAAGGTAATTCAAGTCAAGCCGTACCCTATGACAAGAATGTTTAGCATATGGAGCTCTATAATAATTCGTTTCAATTATATGGATACCTTTTAATATTTCTTGTAAATACTTTTCCCCATTTTCTACTAGAGCATCTTCTCTAATAATTATCGTTTGTAATTTTTCAATATTAAAGGCATTTTCGTCTATTTCTTTGATAGTAAAAGGGAACATAATACTGTCAAAATTTTGATTAGCAAAAACACTTCCTTTTAAAGTAGTTAAGCCTTCATTTAATGTAACATCTTGAAGTGGTATATCAATATTACCTTCGATTTCTCTTAAACTTTTAGGCAACACTAATATTTTATTTTGGGCATTTTTCTTAATATAATCTATTAAATAAGTATCTCTATTATATGAATCAATGTCACAATTCATTAAATAGGTACTATCATCAACTAAATTCATATTTTTAATTTTAGATATACCTTCTGGAAGATAAAAATAATAATCATTTTTAGTATAGTATTTTCGATATATATCATAAAATTTTTCTAAATCATCAGGAATATCAATTATTTTATTTTGATATTTAAGAGAAAGATTATCTATGATTACCTTAAAATGCTTTAATAATAAAGCACTATCTAAAGTAATATAATTTTTATCATAGGTAAATATTCCTTCTTTATTAAGTTCTTCTTCATTTTTAATAATTAAAGAACTATTATATGTAATATTTTGAAACAAATTATTAAGCTCCGCATTTTTTCCGCGTGAAGTAGGATCCCAATCATCTTGAAGTAAGGCGTGTAAAAAATTGAATAAAAAATAATCATTTAAAACTTCTTCACATTTATTATTACCATTTTCATCAGTAAATATATTTTTTAAAATTTTTAAAACTTCCTCATAATCTTCTTTACTTATTTTTGCAAGAGCGGGTTGAACTCCTTCAAATAAAATATTAATTCTTACATTAATAATATGTTTATAATATTGTTTTTCTTCTTCATCTTCAACTTTATTATAAAATATTTCACTTATTCCATTAGTATTCAATCTTAAAATATTAAGTTTTAAACAATATAGGCGATCAAAATATTTATTATCTATTACCATTTCTTTTATTTTAAATAAATATTTTTCTTTATATGATTCAAGAATATCTTCATTAAAATCATATGGAGTGTGATAATTATTTTGGTAATTTATAATCAAATTATTTACTTCTTCTAACATTGTTTCTTTATTTTCGTAAGATATTTTTTTATTAGCTAATAAATGGTACTTATTTTTTAAATCATTTGCTATCATCATAGATTTATCATAATTATTATTAATAAATTCATCCAATGTTTTTTCTGCTTTAATAACTTTATCTAGTAATTCTTCTAATTTTTCGGCTACTCCACTTTCTTCAGGTATATCAAAAAGGCTAGCTTCTAGTAATTCAAAATTAACATCTTGCTTAAATAAATTTAGCATTATTTGTAAATTATTCAATCTTTCTATTAATTCATTGTAAATTTGTCTAAATACAAAAGTGAAAAAATCATTCATTAAGTAATAATTATTTGTGGATTTATCATACTCTGAGCCAACAATATATGAAAGCTGTATTTCAATATCTGTGGTCAGATTATCATAATGAAAAATAATCTTTTCTAGCTTTGATTTATACATATTGTCAATTTTTAATCTAGTAAAATTATCTTTAAATAATTCATAACTCAAGGGAAGAAACTTGCTTAATTTCATATTATTAAATTTCATCGATTTCAAAGTTTCAAAATTAAAAACCGAGCTTTCAATGTATTCAATAGTACTAGGAATTGTTATACTGTCAAATTTTTGATTAGAAAAAACATCTTTTTGTAAATGAACTAATCCCTCATTTAAAACCACTTTATTAACTTGACAATTTGCGTTAAACAAAGAGCCAACTATTTTTTTAAAAGAATTAGGCAAAATAACCGTTTTATTATTAGAATTATTGCTTATAGCATCGAAAACTCCAATTGTGTCAAAGTTATTACGAGGAGCTGTTATATCGATTTCTTTTATACCCTCGGGAAGATAATATTTATCACTATCTTTATTTATTTTGTTAAAAAACAGTTTATAAAAATCAATAAATGATTTCTTTTCATAACTATTATTTCTTATGATAAGAAACATTTTGCCATAATAAGGCTTTTTTAAAGTTACATTTTCTTTAAAAAAGAAAAATGTTTTTAGTGGTATGTAATCATCTAAATAGAATCCCCCATCAACATAAAAAGATAAAGGTTCAACTTCAAATAAGACAAGCATATGGTCTTTATAATTATCATAAAGAGATGGTAATTCACTTTTCTCTAGTACCAACAACAAATTTAATAAATATTTATCTCTTAATATATGCAAGTAATCTATATTATCGCTATTATGCTTTAATCCCTCAATTAATAAAGAAATTGCTTCTTCTAAATCACCTTTAAATAATTCATTAAATACTTCATTTCTTCCCATTACTATGTCTTGAATAATGCTGAATATGATATTTTGATAATATTCTATTTCTACTTTATCTGTTTCATCATTTACAAATGGTTCAATTATTCCATCTTTACTTATGGTTAAAGCACTAAATTTTAAATTATAAATATTTGTTAAATCACTTTCATCTATTACTAATTCTCCATATTCTAATGATTCTCGATATTCATAAAAAGCTCGGTATTTTATTTCTATTTCTTCTATTCTTTCTAATAATTCTTCTTTATGTTCTATATCAAATGGTATTCCTAA
>CANRDM010000099.1 GCA_947629365.1 uncultured Bacilli bacterium | reverse complement strand
TTATTTGTGATAATTTGGTGATATTACTTGCTATAAAAGAAACTTTAATATAAAATATTCATTGTGATTATTATGAATGAAGTTCTGACATTTTTAAATAAATTACTTAATTCCAAAGATACATTAATTTTAGGGGTTTCGGCTGGCCCCGATTCAATGTGTCTTTTGCATCTTTTAAAAAATAATTTTTCTAACAAATTAATTTGTGCTTATGTTAATCACGGTGTTAGAAAAGATGCTTTAAAAGAAGCCGAATTTTTAAAAACATATTGTATAGATAATAATATTATTTTTGAATATATGGAAATTAAAGAGTATCAAAATAATAAGTTTAGTGAAAGTGAAGGGAGAAGAAAAAGATATCAATTCTTTATAGAACTATTAAATAAATATCAAGCTAAATATATTTTAACTGCTCATCACGCCAACGACTTAGAAGAAACAATTTTAATGCGTCTTACAAGAGGAAGCAATTTAAAAGGATATATAGGAATACCTAGAGTAAACAATCATTTAGTAAGACCCCTTTTAACAGTTACTAAAAAAGAAATATTGGAATATAACAAATTAAATAATATTAAATATTTTCTTGATTATACTAATGATGATACTAATTACACCAGAAATAGATTTCGTAAAAAAATAATTCCTTTATTTGAAGAAGAAGATATAAATGTTCATAAAAAATTTATTAAATTTAGTGAAGAATTATCTAAATATAATAATTATGTTAATAATATTATTAAAGATAAAATAAAAGACATATATAATAATGGTATTATTGCTATTGATAAATTAAATAAAGAAGCTGATTTTATTCAAGAAAAAATAATAGAATATGTTATCGAAGATATTCAAAAAGACGAAATATTTGATATAAATGATAAAAATAAAAAAGATATAATGCAATTAATTAAAGAAAAGAAAAATAAACAAATTGATTTAGGCAACGGTTTTATAGGAAGAAGAAGTTATAATAATTTAATTATTGAAAAGAATAATATTATCGAAGATTATAATTATGAATTTAATAATTATATTAAAGTGTTAGATAAGTATGTAATTGAAAAGTGTGATAATAGTAATGATAAAAGTAATAATGTCATAAGACTTAATAGTAAGGAAATATCATTACCTTTATATATAAGAAATATTCATAATGATGATGTTATGATTGTTAAGAATATGGTTAATAGTAAAAAAGTAATGGATATTTTTAAGAATGCTAAGATAGATATTAAGCTAAGAAAGACATATCCTATCGTAGTTGATGCTAAAAATACAATAATTTGGTTACCAAAAATAAAAAAATCAACATTTGATAAGGAAATTTCTGAAAAGTATGATATAATACTTAAGTGTACGGAGGAAAAAGAATGAATAAAAATAATAATGATAGAATGAAAAATACTTTACCTTATATTATTTTAATTGCAGTTATTGGGGTAATTTTATTAATATTTACTTTTGAAGGTGATAAAGTAAATACTTTAAAAACAGGAGAATTATTTGAATATTTAAGAAATGAAGAAGTAACAGAAATAATTATTACTCCTAATAGTAATGAAAATGTTTATTATGTTGAGGGTAAATTAAAAGATTATAAAGACAATGAAAGTTTTAAAGCTAAGATAGTTTCTGAAGATATTAGCTTAATTACTGAATATGTACAAGATCAAAAGATCAAAGAATTTGATACAAAGAGTGATCCTGGTAGTAGTACTATTCTTTATATCGTTGTTAATGTCTTACCTTTTATCTTAATAATTGTTTTTGGTTATATTTTAGTTAAGAAATTAGCAATGACTAATAAAAATTCTGTTGATTTTGGCAGAAGTAGGGCTAGACTTTCTTCTGATAGTGATAAGAAAAGCTTTAAAGATGTTGCTGGTTTAACTGAGGAAAAAGAAGAAGTTGAAGAATTAATTGACTTCTTAAAGAATCCTAAGAAATTTCAAAAACTTGGGGCAAGAATTCCTAAAGGTGTTTTATTAGTAGGGCCTCCAGGAACAGGTAAAACTTTACTTGCTAAGGCGGTTGCTGGAGAAGCTAATGTACCATTTTTCTATATTAGTGGTTCTGATTTTGTTGAATTGTTCGTTGGTGTTGGGGCATCTCGGGTAAGAGATATGTTTAAGGAAGCCAAAAGAAGTGCTCCTTGTCTAATCTTCATCGATGAAATTGACGCAGTTGGAAGACAAAGAGGTACCGGTCTTGGTGGTGGACACGATGAAAGAGAACAAACATTAAATCAATTACTTACCGAAATGGATGGGTTTGGTGAAAATGAAGGTATAATTATTATTGCAGCAACAAACCGTCCAGATGTTCTAGATCCTGCTTTACTTCGTCCAGGTCGATTCGATCGTCAAGTAACAATTAATTTACCAGATGCAAAAGCAAGAGAAGAAATCCTTAAAGTTCACGCTAAAAATAAAATATTAGATAAATCAGTTAATTTAAGTAATTTAAGTCAAAGAACCCCAGGTTTTAGTGGGGCTGACTTAGAAAATCTTCTTAATGAAGCTGCCTTACTTGCTGTAAGACGTAATAAAGATGCAATTGGAATGGTTGAAATTGATGAAGCAACAGATCGGGTTTTAATGGGACCAGCTAAGACAAGTAAGCAAATTACGGAAAAAGAAAAGAAACTTGTTTCTCTTCACGAAGCTGGACACGCTGTTATTGGTATCAAGCTAGAAGATGCGAATGAAGTTCATAAGATTACGATTATTCCAAGAGGTATGGCTGGTGGTTATACAATGATGCTTCCAAAAGAAGAAAAGATGTTGGTAGCTACCAAAAAAGAATTACTTGCTCAAATAACTGGTCTTCTTGGTGGAAGAGTTAGTGAAGAAGTATTCTTAAATGAAATATCAACCGGGGCTTCTGATGACTTTAAAAAAGCTACAAGGATTGCTAGAAGTATGGTAACTGAATATGGTATGAGTGATTTAGGGCCAATGCAATATGAAGAACAAAGCGAAAGTGTCTTCTTAGGAAGAGATTATGGTAAAAGTAAAAACTTTAGTGATCAAGTAGCATTAGAAATCGATCGTGAAACAAGAAAGATTATTGAAGAATGTTATGAAAAAGCTAAAGGAATAATTGAAAAAAATAAAGATTTAATTATGTTACTTAGTGATGCTTTAATGAAATATGAAACATTAACTAAAGAACAAATAGAATATATTGTTAAAAATG
>CANRDM010000098.1 GCA_947629365.1 uncultured Bacilli bacterium | reverse complement strand
TCTTAAAAACTATAACATAACATATATATAAATTCAACATAATTTTAATATTTTTTTACATAATAATATTTAGGTGAGCTTAATGAAGATTATAAAGACCTTTATAAAACTTGGTTTATTCTCTTTTATTGCCTTTATTTTTCTTTACATTGGCATTAATATTTATGCCCTTATTACGCCAAAATTAAATATTACTAATAATGGTACTTATTATTTATATGATAACAAAGATGATTTAGTTTATTTAGGCAGTAGTACGTCTTCTTGGGTTAATATTGATGATATAAATAAAAATTTAATAAATGCTGTTATATCTATTGAAGATAAAAGTTTTTATACTCATAATGGTTTTGATATAGGAAGAATTATTAAAGCTATTTATGAAAATGTTACAAGTGGAGAGATAGTTCAGGGTGGTTCAACTATTACTCAACAATTAGTTAAAAACTTATATCTTGATTTTGATCAAACTTGGAAAAGAAAAATAGAAGAAGCCTTTCTTACAATTATTGTCGAAATACAATATGATAAAGATGAAATATTAGAGGCTTACCTTAATACTATAAATTATGGTAATGGTAATTATGGTATTAGTAATGCTGCTAGTTATTATTTTAATAAAGAGGCCTCTAATCTTTCTTTAGAAGAAGCTATTTATTTAGCAGGTATTCCTAAAAGTCCTAATAAAATGAATCCGGTATCTAATAAAGAGGCTTCTTTAAAAAGAGCTAAGATAGTAGCTAAGTCTTTATTAAATAACAACTATATTTCTTTAGATGAATATAATAATCTCGATTTAGAAAATACTACTATTTATGGAAAATATAATGAAAAAAATTTACAAATGCTTATGTACTATCAAGATGCCGTTTATGATGAATTAAAAAGTTTAGGAATTAATTCATCTATTCTAGCTAGTGGTGGTCTTAGAATCTATACTAATCTTGATATGGAAAAACAAGCTTCTTTAGAAAAAAATATTCTTAATAATACAAAAGATGAAACAGATTTACAAGTAGCCAGTGTAATTGTTGACCCTGAAAGCGGAAAAATTGAAGCTTTAACAGGAGGAATGGATTATGGTGTTAGTGAATATAACCGCGCTACAAAATCAAAAAGACAAGTTGGATCAACAATGAAACCTTTCTTATATTATGCAGCATTAGAAAACAATTTAACTGCATCAAGTAAATTTACTAGTGAATATACTACTTTTAATATTAATAATAAAGATACTTATTCACCTAATAATTTTAATAACAAATATGCTAATAAAGAAATAACTATGGCTGCCGCGATTGCTTTTTCAGATAATATTTATGCTGTTAAAACTAATCTTTTTTTAGGCCCAGAAACTTTAGTTAAAACTGCTAAACGCGTAGGTATTAAAGAAGAGTTAGAACCAAATGTTTCTCTTGCCTTAGGTACGGGTGAAATAAATATAATTGATTTTGCCACCGGTTACACTACTTTAGCTTCTGGGGGTTATAAAAAAGATTTATATTTAATTAGAAAAATTGAAGACCCAAATGGCAATGTAATATATAAAAAAGAAGAAAAAAAGAACTTAGTTTTAAATCCTAACTATGTCTATATTTTAAATGAATTACTTACTAGTACAAGTAATTCTAACTTTAAAGATTATACAAGTGCCACAGCATCAGTTATTGCTAGTAAGCTTAGTCGAAAATATGCAATAAAAACTGGATCAACTGGAACTGATTACTGGACGGTTGGCTACAATAAAGATGATTTAATGCTTATTTGGATTGGCTATGATGATAATAGAGATTTTGCTAATGGTTATAGTGTTATATCCAAAAATATTTGGGCCGACACAATGGAAGAAATCGAAGGAGAAGGAGAAGATAATTGGTATCAAAAGCCTGATGATGTAGTAGGAGTTATTCTTGATGCCGTAACAGGGGAATACACTAATGACGCTCGTAAATCTTATATTTACTACTATGTTAAAGGAAGTGAACCAGAAATAAATTAAAGTCCCCAAAATGGAGACTTATTCTTTATTAACAGTAATTGAATATTTTACTTCATTACTTGTTTCATCTTTATTCATTAAAACTTTATAATCTTTATTAGTTAATGTTTTTAATAATTCATCAACTAAAGAATTAACTAATTCCATATCCTTTTTTGGTGGTTCTGGAGCTAGAAAGTCAAGCATTTCAATTTCCTCATTAGCTGCTTCTTCTTTAACTTCACTAATTTCAGGTTCTTTAATAATAGAATTATTTAAGTTGTTATCACTGACACCCATATTAACTGATTCATTTTCTAAAAAATTAAAGAAAGTGTTAGGTATACCATTATTCTTTTTAGCAAAAATAACTTCATCATTTTGATTATTATCTTCATTATTTTCTACTTTCGATTTTGGTACTACTTCTTCAATTGGAATAATATCATCTTCTTTCGTTTTTTTAATATTAGCTAATCTTTTATCTAATTCTTTAACAGTTAATCTTTCATTTAATAAAGTTTGTAACCATTCTTCTTGTTCTTTTAAATCGTCTAATACTAGTAAACTTCGAGCGTGTCTTTCGGAAATCTTCCCGTTAATTAAAGCATCTTGCACAGAAGGTGCTAAAGATAAAAGACGAAGTTTATTAGAAATAGCTGATTGACTTAAACCCATTTTTTTGGCTAGTTCTTCTTGGGTTAAATATCCTTTATCTAAAAGTGCTTTGTAAGATTTAGCCTCTTCAATTGAAGATAAATCTCTTCTTTGAACATTTTCTACAATTGCTACTTCAGCACTTTTTTTATCATCCATTTCGGTAATAATTGCTGGAACGCTTGTAAGTCCGGCCATTTTAGCAGCTTTATATCTTCTTTCACCCGCAACTATTTCATACTTATCAGAAAGTCTTCTTAAAACAAGGGGTTGAATAATCCCGTGTTCTTTTATTGAAGATGCTAGTTCCTTTAAACCAGCTTCATCAAATGATAATCTTGGTTGAAAACGATTAGGTATTATATCCTCAATTGGTATATTCAAAATTTGTTTATTGTTTTCATTTGTAGGATTCACTATATCAATGCCCCTTTACCACTTTTATTCTTACCATTTAATTCTATCTTATTTATACTATTTTTTCAAGAGGATTTTTAAAAAATAAAATTAATTAAGCTACAAACTATTTTATTTTATCTAACAAAGCATTCTTAATATCTTCATCAGTAAGAAGGTTAATTGAAAATGTTTTACTTCCAATAT
>CANRDM010000097.1 GCA_947629365.1 uncultured Bacilli bacterium | reverse complement strand
GAAGTTTCCACAGCTTTTGGTGGCTTATCTAGTCCTACTCAACAAACCGTTAATGTAGCAACTCAAAATGAATATTATGAAGTACCAATGGCAACTCAAACCGATAGTGCCGGTGTAACATATACGCCAGCAAATAATATCACAGTTGATGTTCCAGGAACGTATTTAATTACTTATACGGGTGACGTCTCATCTGCTACAAGCTTTACAGCAACAATTGCACTTAGAAGCAATGAAACTAACTTAGTATCTAATAATGGTACAGCTAGTGCTACAGAGTCAGTTCCATTTAATGGTACAACGATTCAACAACTTAGCGCCGGTGATGTATTAGATATCGCTGTTACAGCAACTGCCAATGGTGATCTATTAGTTGATAATGCTAGTCTAGTTGTTGCACGAATTAGTGATTAAGTTAATAAATCCATACAGAAATGTGTGGATTTTTTAGTTAATTAACCCAAATTAGAAGTGTAGCATAAAATATTTTAGAAAGGTTGGAAACAATTTGCAAGATTATAAAATATGCGTTTATGCTATAACTAAAAATGAAGAAAAGTTTGTTAAAAGATGGGTTGAATCAATGAGTGAAGCTGATAAAATTATTGTGCTTGATACTGGCTCCTCTGATAATACCGTATCTTTATTACAAGATTTGGGAGTAGAAGTTCATATTCAAGAATTTACCCCTTGGCGTTTTGATGAAGCTCGAAATGCCTCATTAAAATTGGTCCCAGAAGAATATGAAATATGTGTTTGTACCGATTTAGATGAAGTTTTTGATAAAGGATGGGCAAGGGAATTAAAAAAAGTTTGGAATGAAAGCGTTACTAGAGTTAGATACAATTATAATTGGTCATTCGATGAATATGGGAATCCCGCAACTTCTTTTATGATTAATAAAATTCATCGTTTAGGATGTTATAAATGGACCCATCCCGTTCACGAAGTATTAACTCCTTTAAACGAAGAAAAAGAAGTTATTTGTCCTAATATTATCTTAAATCATTATCCTGATAAAACTAAATCAAGAAAAAGTTATTTACCTCTTTTAGAATTAAGTGTTAAAGAAGATCCTGAAGATGATCGTAATATGCATTATCTAGGAAGAGAGTATATGTATTATGGTAAATGGGATGAGTGTATCGAAACATTAAAAAGACATTTAAACTTAAAAAGCGCTAAATGGAAAGATGAAAGATGCGCATCAATGCGCTTTATTGCAAGATGTTATACTGCTAAAGGTATGAATGATGTTGCTAAAGAGTGGTATTTAAAAGCTATCGATGAAGCTCCTTATTTAAGAGAAAGTTATATTGAACTAGCTTATTTATATTATGAAGAAAAAGATTATTTAGATGCTTATATTAATTTAAGAAGAGCTTTAGAAATTAAAGAAAAAAGTAACTCTTATATTAATGAAGAATTTGCTTGGAATAGTTTTGTCTATGATTTAATTAGTGTTTGTGCTTTTAACTTAGGTTACTATGAAGAAGCTTTATATTATGTTAGTAAAGGTATTGTAATGGATCCTAATAATTTAAGAATGCAAACTAATTTAGAATTAATGGAAGAATATATGAAAAAAAGCGATTAATTCGCTTTTTCATCTTCAATTAATACAGCGTGAATAACAAGTCGATCAGTGGCTTTATTACCAGAACAAGTTGATAAAGTTAAGATATGATCATTTAATGATACGGGAACATTAAAGTCATATTTACTTCTTTTAGTAATCATTTCTAAATATTCTTGAAACTTTTCATCACTACTAAAGTTAGCAATTAAATAATCATTAGTGTTAGGTACAACATAAATAGAGAAGATTTGCCATTTCATTTTATCATATAAAGTATCAAATTCTATTATATGATTTTCTTTATTTTTATACCAACTAGCTTGTTTAGCAATTGATAATGTTCCAAACATAACTCCACTATAATACATATTATGACCAAATATAATAGTATTTCTACTTAATGTTATAGGATTAGCTCTATAATCCATAAAGATCCATCCATTAGCGTCTTTTTCATTTTTAAAATTCCTTTTTAAATAATAATCATTATTATCTGCTTGAACAACAGGATAATCAACTTTAGTATTATTAACTTTTAACCATCCAACAGTGTCTTTATTAATACTTAATAATGCTTTATATTCTGGTATCATATCTCTTTCTAAAGTATCATCTAAAATACTATTATTATCAAAAGTATTATCATCAGTAGTAATATCATCCTCAAAATCTTTTCTTTCTGCAATTGCTTTACTAATATCATCTTGAATAGCTTCAACTTTTTGCATTGATGAATAATTTAAATAAAAGACATATAAAACAATTGAACTAACTAAGAAAAGAGAAACAAATATACACATTTTAATAGTATTAATATGAATTTGACTCATTAAATTATCTTCTAAATAATCTTCACTATAATCTATTTTAAATTTAATACCATTAGTTTTAGCATTCTTTTTATTTAATTTTTTTAAATAATCAATTAATTCTAAATCATTAATATTTTGTTCAATTAATATTTTAATATTTTTAATTTTAAAACTATCTAAGATATCTAAAACATTTTCTAAATCATTTTTATTTAGTTTATTTATATATATAGATTTTAAATATTTATTAATATTTAAGAAAGTAATAAAATCTTCTTCATCTTTTTTAGATAAAGGAAATGTTAAAGAAATACTTACTTTATAATATAAAGAAGAAAAATTTTCTAACATATTATCTTTCATAAAATTACTTTCAAATAATATTTCATTTCGGGAATCAACTTTAATTTTCTCACGATCTAACATTTCTAATAAAAAGGTTGGTATATTATATAAAGATACATATTTTATAACATTAGTAGCAATTATCATTTGACAAATATTATAATTAACTATTTCTTCTTCTAATAAATATAATTTATTAATATTACTTATATTTTTTATAATATCAAGTATTAAGGGAGCAATTTTAAGTTCTTTAATAATAATACTATCTATATTATAACTAATAACTAATTCTTTAATAAAATTCTTAATAAGAATTTTATTTTCATTTATATATTCTTCACTAAATAGTAATTCATCTCTACTTATTATATTAGTATTTATAAGTAATTTTTCTTCTGTTCTAACTCTTCTTTTTTCTTCAACTAATAAAGCATTATTTTTTATTTGAAAAAGAATCTTACTCATAAATATCTACTCCTACTATATATATAATAACACAAATTTAG
>CANRDM010000096.1 GCA_947629365.1 uncultured Bacilli bacterium | reverse complement strand
TTTTTTGGTATAAAGTTTTTTTAAGTTTCATAGCATTTAAGTAGAAAAAGGAGAAAATTATTATGGAAAAAGAAAATATTATTTCTTCTATCGCTAAAAGAGGAAATGGCGAAATCTACTTAGGGGTAGTTGGAGCAGTTAGAACTGGTAAATCAACTTTTATTAAAAGATTTATCGAAAATTTAGTGGTACCTAATATAACAGATGATTTTGACAAAAAGAAATGTTTAGATGAAATACCACAAAGTGCTGAAGGTAAAACCATTATGACGACTGAGCCAAAATTTGTTCCTTCTAATGGAGCCACCATCAAAGTTGATAATTTTGAAACAAACATTAAATTAGTTGACTGCGTTGGATATGTTATTCCTGGTTCAAATGGGTATGAAGATGAAGATGGTAATCCAAGAATGGTTAAAACACCTTGGTTTCCTGATGCCATTCCTTTTATTGAAGCGGCAGAAGTTGGAACGCAAAAAGTTATCAAAGATCATTCAACAATTGGTATAGTTGTTACCTCTGATGGTTCTTATGGAGAGATTAAAAGAGAGAATTATGTTGAAGCTGAAGAAAAAATTGTTGGGGAATTAAAAGATATCGGAAAACCATTCATTGTTATTTTAAATACTGTTCATCCCACTAATAGCGAAACCGTGGAATTATCAAGAAGCTTAAGTGATGAATATGATGTTCCAGTAATGCCTATTAATGTTGAAGCAATGAATGAAAAAGAAATAATGAATATTTTAAAAAATGCATTATATGAATTCCCAGTAATGGATATTTTAGTTAATATTCCAGAATGGGTTCACGTTTTACCAATGAATAATGAAATAAAGGTTCATTATTTAGAAAAAATTAAGGAAAGTGTTATAAGTGTTAATAAAGTAAAAGATGTTGATTTAATAATCAATCACTTTGAAGATAGTCCATTTATCTCTAAATCTTATATCAGTGAACTTGATACTGCAAATGGAACAATAACTATTAATTTAGAAAGTCCAAACGAATTATATGATCAAACATTAAAATCTTTAATGGGGGAATCTGCTACAACCAAAGCTGGGCTTTTAAAGATATTTGCTACTTATAAAGAAAGCAAAGAAGAAACTGATTTAATTAGAAGTGCTTTAAAGCAAGCTAAAACAACTGGTTATGGTATAGTTTATCCAACTTTAAAAGATATGAAATTAGAAACTCCCGAGATTGTTAAACAAGGTAATAGATATGGAGTTAAACTAAAAGCTCTTGCTTCAAGTATTCATCTTTTAAAAGTTGATGTTGAATCCACTTTTGAACCAATCATAGGAAGTGAAATTCAAAGTAAAGAATTAATCGATTATTTAATGAAAGATTATGAAACTGATCCATCAAGTATTTGGAAAAGTGAAATCTTTGGTCGTAGTTTAGAAGTTATTGTTCAAGAGGGTATTCAAGCTAAACTTAATATGATGCCAGATAATACCCGATTTAAATTATCAAATACTGTAACTAAGATTGTAAATAAGGGTTCAAATAATTTAATTGCGATTGTTTTATAAGTTAAAAAAATGTCAAAAAGTTAAAAAAACAACTTTTTATACTAATAATTAACAACTTTTTATTGATTTTAAGGGAATTTTTTGATAATCTTATTATGTGAGGACCATAGGCCCAAACAGAAGATTATGTTTAAAATTAATGAGGAGGTAAGAAACATATGTCTAAACAAGAAATAATTGATATTGTTGCTGAAAAAGCTGAAATATCTAAAGCTGCGGCTGGAAGAGCTGTGGATGCTGTATTTGAAGGTATTACTAAAGGCCTTAAAAAAGAAGGAAAAGTTACTTTTGTAGGATTTGGTACTTTTAGTGCTAAAAAAAGAGCTGCTAGAGAAGGTATTAATCCATTAACTAAAGAACCTTTAAAAATTCCTGCTAAGACTGTTGCATCATTCAAAGCTGGAAGCAAATTAAAAGATGCTTTAAATTAATTAGTAAAGTTTAGTAAATTAAAGTTAGCTTTGGCTAACTTTTTTAGTTTTTTTAAATAATTTTGTTTATACTAATAGTAGTGATCTTTATGAAAGAAAAAATAATTTTATTTATAATAGGTATTTTATTTATATTAATAGCTTATCTAATAAATATTTATAGTATATATCGTCTTTTATTATTATGTTTGGGTATTTTATTAATAACTTTAAGTATTATTAATAAAAAAAATAATCTTTTTTTAATTATTTATATTCCTATTTTACTATTAATAATTACTTATAGTATTGATTATATAAATACTTATTTATTTAATTTTAAACCCATCTTTGCAATAGAAAAGAAAACAAATGATAAAGTTAGCACAATAAATAGTTTATTTTACCGAATATACAAATGTGAAAATCAATATATCTTTGATAATAATTATGAAATGAGTTTTTCTTGCAAAACGAGTTTAATTCAAGATATAGATATTAACAAACTTCTTAATGAACCAGAAGTAAGTTATCAAAAATTTAATCAAAAGTTTATTAAAGTAACTGGGAAGATTAGTAAAATAAATGGTAATAGTAATATAGAGTTAAAAGAATATACTTTAGTTGATAATAGTATTAATGGTTATGTTAAATTTAATAATGCTAGTAAATTAATTATTAAAGTAAGTGATGATGTAATTGATAATTATAAAATATATGATTATATTACGGTTGTTGGTTTACTTAATAGTTATGATAAAAATAATAATACTCTTATTTTAAAAGATATTAAAATAGAAGATAATAAAAAGTATGATAATTATGTTATTGAAGTAATTGAAGATGATAAATGCAGTAAAGATGCTTTAGAATATATCAAAGGTTACTATACATTTTGTCTTAAAAATATTTATATTAATTATGGCTTTGATAAGTATGAACTTGCTTATTTAATTAACGATGGAAAACTTAAGTTAGAAGATATTTTAAAGATTAGTATAGATGATAATAAAGATAATTTCTATAAATTAGATAAATTTAATATTTTGACTTGTCATAGTGGTAAAAAATATTTATTAACTAAAGATGAATTAGAAGATTATACTTTATGTGAAGAATAAATTAAGTGAAAACTTAGTTTTTTTTGAAAAATTTTTAAAAAAAGAAGGAAAATGAAGAAAAAACGCTAATATATATAGTGAAGGGAGAGAAAATATGAACATTGAAACAAAAAAATTTTTTGGCTTAATGTATGATCGCATATTTAAAGCAGTAGCTTTAAATAGAGAAAAAGATTACA
>CANRDM010000095.1 GCA_947629365.1 uncultured Bacilli bacterium | reverse complement strand
ATGAAAAAATAAAACATTTAGAATGGTTACAAGAAATACTAGATAGTGATTCACAAATTAATATTAGAACAGATATTAATTATATACTTAAAGACATAGCTTTAATAGAAAAAGAATTAGAAGAATATACCTTTATACATAAAGGTGAAATAACAGAAGAAAGTAAAAATAATGAAATAGAAGAGATAATAGCAATCCCTTTTGATATAGAACATAAAGAAGAACTATTAAAAAGAATCAAAGAAATAGAAATAAAATATCGTACCTTTTATGAATATAAAGAATATCAAGAATATGGAGATATAATCATAGATGAAAGTGATTTAACAAATATTTATAATTTAAAGTTTGGGGCATTAACCATAAGTCAAGATGGAATGGCTGAATCATTTATAAATTCTGCAATAGATGAAGAAATAGATAAAGCAGAAATAGCATATTATCAAAATATAATATTTAGTATGGTTCAAGATATCATAATGGGAAGAAATGAAGTATTCAATGAAATTTTTAGTAAAGATTATACGAATGCCATTCTTTTAGTAAAGAAAATATTTATTGATGAAGATGCAAACGTTTTAACTGATTTTGGCAGACTTAATCTATTATTAGCCTTTAATACTAAAGATGGCTTTTATAATTTATTTACTAATTTTAAAGCTCAGCATTTTATTGATGATAGTGTTTTATTTAAATGGGACGAAAAATTACCATTAGAAACAATTTGCTTTGTTTTAAGAACTTGTCATAAACCTATTGTTATAAAGACTGATAGAAATATTTATACTTATATTTTTAATAGCTATTTATTTGATTTAATCTTAGATTTATATTCAATATATCGTAAATTTTATAAACCTATAGAAGAATATAAATATTATTTACCAGAAGGTCTAATAGCCATAAATGAAAATAATATTAGTGATATTGATGAATTAAGCCTTAATGATGAAGCGCTTGTAAATGAAATTCAACAAAACTCAAAAGAAGAAGTAACATATTTTCCTAGAAGTTTAAGTATTGTTGGTTATAAAAGAAAAGCAATATATTTTCCTAAAAGTCTAAAAGTCATTGGTAATACATCGAAATTATTTGAAGATTTTCCTCTAACGGATATCATTTTAAATGAAGGATTAGAAAAAATATTACCTAAGGCTTTTGAAATGCAAAAATTTTCCAAAATTAATATTCCTTCTACCATTAATACTTTATCTATGACATCTTTTGCTGAATCTTTTAGTAGGGGAACAATTAAAACTGTTACTTTTAATATTAACAAAAATAATGCCCCTATATTAAATGAAAATATAATGAATGAGTTATTTAATGGAATGCCTTTTCATATCTTTCTTGAGCTACCTTTTTCCAATATTATCATTCACATTGAAGAGTTAGACAAGGATATTGATATAAATCTATCGGATCTTGATCTTTCTTTCGATAATCTTGAGCAGAAAAATGGACGAACTAATATAAAAAAATTAATAAAATACTTTGAAGAATTATTAGATGATGAAAGAAAAACATTTAGTAAAATGCAACCAGTTATAGAAGAAGTAGATGATAGAGTAGAAATTAGAACTGATTATAAAGGTTTACTAACCGATTTAGAAATATTGAACAAAAAATTTAAAGAATTTGCCGAAAATAATAAAGATTATGCTCATTATCTGGCTAGCGAAATAGAGGATGCTTATTGCTTTAGGAATATAGAAGGTAATAATTATTATGAAGCAATGTGTAATATATTTACATATTATGGAATATTAGATAAATCAATTTTAGAAAATTTTTATCGCTTATTGTTTAAAAATATGATTGATAGTAAAAGGCCTTTTATTAATGATACATTAACTAAAATAGAGCTAAATATATATAGTGAATGTATAAAAAGTATTATAAATACTTCATATGAATATCCTATTACTTCAAGTAATGGACAAAATGTAATGCCTGATGAAGATGCGAAAGAAATTCAAAAATTGATAATTAAAATATTAAAAGGAAATAAAAAAGAAATTGCTGTAAAAGAAATATTAACCAATTATTTTAAATTAAATTTATTATTTTCTTATGCTAAACCTAAAATGTTAATTGATTTTTTTGAACAGTTTACTTGTAGTGCTTTAAAAAAAGAACTTCCTCACAGTCAAATTGAATTTTCGAATAATTTACCTCTTGGTACATTTTGCTTAATTAATTATTATTTAGGTGAATCATTAAGTCAATCACTTATTTTAGAGCAAAATAATACCACTATTCCTTTATATTATGATGTTTATAAATTGTATCACTTAATTTATAAATATTATCATAGTGCTAAACAATTATCTTTAATTTCAAAAGATAAATATGTTAATTCCATAGCTAATAATCCTCTTTATTATTTTATACCTGATGGTATTATAAGAATAGATATTTCCAATGGTAGTAATAAAACAGAGGTTTCTGATAAAATAATTGATGGCATTAGAAATGATGCCAAGGACAAATATGTTTTTTTACCTAATAGTTTAAAAAGCTTTGCTTTAGATACAATTTCTAAAGTTAATACTTCAGTCAAAGAAATATATTTGAATGAAGGACTAGAAACGTTGTATTTAATAACTTATCTTATTCAAAATTTTGAAACTCTTACCATTCCTTCAACTGTTAGTCGTATAGAAATTTTTGACTATTTTTTATCTATTTATAATAATGAAAATAAAGGAAATTTTAGAAATATAATATTTAATAATTTTAATTTAGACAATATTGAAATAATACATACTATTTTAAAAAGTGTTATTACGCGAAATGATTATAGAGCTTCTAACAATTTAATTACTTTTACTTTTCATTATGATAATTTAGATGAAGATATTATTGTGAAGTTAGATTTTGACAAATACAAACATTTAAGAGAAAAAGGTTTAGATTTAACAATAAAAGAATGGTTTATTAATGATACTATTTTAGAAATTAAAGAAAAAATTGTCGAAAAGAAAGGAAAAAGTAAAATTCTTAAATAATATTCTATAGTATTAAAGTTAAAAATATGACCATAATAATAATGGTGATATGATGATTAGTAATAATGATATTTATAAAAGTAGTGATTTTTTAAAAGAAGATTTTAAGAATGTTATGAATAGTTACTTCAACCCATTTGAGTATAATTTAGAAAGTAATTTAAATTATGAAATAAATACTGATAAGTTGATGATGAAAAGTAAAAATCATCCAATAAGAAAAAATGTCAAAAATAAGTAATTATTATTTACAAAGTTAATTTAATTTTTTATAATAAAGGAGAAGAAATAAGAAGGGATAATTTGCAATAGTAATACCTTCTTTTTAAATGCAAATTATTCTTTATAAATAGAGGAG
>CANRDM010000094.1 GCA_947629365.1 uncultured Bacilli bacterium | reverse complement strand
CAAAAGATTATCAAACATTTCATAACCTTCCATTGTATAAGCTTGAATTGGGTTAGTTTGACTATATCCTCTTAAACCAATTCCTTCTTTTAAATGTTCCATTGCACTCATATGTTCAACCCAGTTAGAGTCAATAATACGAAGCGAAATAGCTTTTTCAAATTCATTCATAACTGGTGAATCAATCATTTTCTTTTCATAATCTTTAATAACTAAATTATAAATATAATCTATTAGTTCATCATTTTTTAAATCTTTAACATCCGCTAATTTTAAAGCATTATTTTTTAAATAATTAGCATTTATATATTCTACTAATTCTTTTTTATCTTCATCGTTTATTACGCCTTCTTTAGAATAATGACTTTCTACTAAATTAGTAATTGTATTTTTAAAGACATCTAGAATACTTTCGTGAATACTTTCACTTTCAAGGATTTCATTTCTTCTACTATAAATAATTTCTCTTTGTTCATTTAAAACATTATCATAATCAAGAAGCGTTTTTCTTATATCGTAGTTATTTCCTTCAACTTTCTTTTGAGCTGTTTCAATACTCTTAGTTAAAGCCTTAGAACGAATAGCTTGGTTTTCATCAATACCTAAACGTGCTAGCATATTTTTAATACTATCAGTTCCAAAACGACGCATTAAATCATCTTCAAAGGAAACAAAGAATTGACTTTTACCAGGATCACCTTGACGGCCAGCCCGACCTCTTAATTGGTTATCAATACGTCTTGATTCGTGTCTTTCAGTACCTATTACACAAAGTCCACCAAGTTCTTTAACACCTTCGCCAAGTTTAATATCGGTTCCCCGACCAGCCATATTAGTAGCAAGAGTTATAGCTCCAATTTCCCCAGCTTTAGCAATTATTTCGGCTTCTCTTTCGTGATTTTTAGCATTTAATACTTCGTGACGAAGACCAGCCTTTTTAAGTAAGCCACTTAAATATTCATTGGCCTCAACAGAAATTGTACCAATAAGAATTGGTTCCCCGGTTTTATGGATTTCTTCAACATATTTAATAATTGCATTATATTTGCCCTTACTTGTTGCATATACTAAATCAGCATAATCTTCTCTTATAACTTCTTTATTAGTAGGTATTTCAATAACATACATATTATAAATACTTGTAAATTCTTCTTCTTCCGTTTTAGCAGTACCAGTCATACCTGATAACTTCTTGTACATTCTAAATAAATTTTGAAACGTAATCGTTGCCATCGTTTGGGTTTCTGTATTAATGGTTACGCCTTCTTTGGCTTCAATTGCTTGATGTAATCCTTCACTAAATTGTCTTCCTTGCATAAGTCTACCCGTAAATTGGTCAACAATAATAACTTCATCATTTTGAACAACATAATCAACATCTTTTTTAAAACCATAGTTAGCTTTTAAAGCTTGATTTAAATGATGAACTAAAGCCGTATTATCTAAATCATATAAATTTTTTAAAT
The DNA here is from genome assembly GCA_947629365.1 of uncultured Bacilli bacterium. Taxonomy (GTDB): domain Bacteria; phylum Bacillota_I; class Bacilli_A; order RF39; family UBA660; genus SIG200. The sequence continues at coordinate 1,939 of CANRDM010000094.1, read as the reverse complement.
TAAAATATTTCTCAATTTTTTTACTTCCCTCTTCAGTTAGAGATACATTCTTAGTTTTAACATCTATATCATAATCTTCTGTTTCTTTTAAAGTTCTAACTGCTCTATCAGCATCAACATATAAATTTCTTGAGTTAAATTTACCCCCACTAATAATTAATGGTGTTCTTGCTTCATCAATTAAAATAGAGTCAACTTCATCGATAATACAAAAGTTAAGTTCTCTTTGAACTTTATCTTCCATTCTAACAACCATATTATCTCTTAAATAATCAAAACCAATTTCATTATTTGTTGAATATAATATATCTTTACTATAGGCTTCTTGTTTTTCTTTAGTAGACATTTCTCTTAAATTAACTCCAACAGAAACACCAAGAAGATCATAAACCGGTCCCATCCACTCAGCATTACGACTAGATAAGTATTCATTGGTTGTAACAACGTGAACACCTTTACCTGTAAGGGCATTAACATAAGCGGGGAAGATGGTAGTTAAAGTTTTACCTTCACCAGTTTTCATTTCGGCAATATTACCATAATGTATAGCAAGGCCACCAACTAATTGAACAAAATAAGCTTTTTCGCCAATAGTTCTAAAAGCCGCTTCTCTAGCAAGAGCAAAAGCCGGCACTAAAATATCATCTAAAGATTCACCATTTAGAAGTCTTTCTTTAAATTCTTCTGTCTTTTTCTTAAAGTCTTCATCCTTTAATTTACTCATCTCTTCATCTAGAGCAACAATTTTTTCGGCAATGCCTTCAAATCTTTTTAATTCTTTATACTCACTATTTAATAATTTTTTTAATAGTCCCATAATAACACCTCATACTTTATTATAACACAAGGCCCTATAAACTCAAAGATTTAATTTGAAGTTAATTAAACTAAAAATATCTGATATAAAAAGACAAATAAGCAAAAAATTTGCTTATTTGTCAAATCTCCCTAAATTATTAAAATTCCTAACTAATTAAAAATTCTACTCCAGTGTATAATTCTTCATTGGAATTATTATACTTATAACTTTTAACAAAACGATATAAGCCATTTTCTAACTTTCCATATAAATCAGTGAAATTTATTTTAATTTCTATAAATTCATCTTGTTTTAACTCGTGAGGTTGTAAATAAAAATTAACTTTTTCTTTCATTTCAAGAGTATACCATTTACCTTTAATTTTTCTTTCAAGATGGAAAGCATCACCATAAAAAATTGATTCAGGACTGTTATTAACTAATATAAATGTGGCTTCATCATTAGTTAAAGTATTCTCTTTTAATACTAAATTCACCTCATTACTAGTAATTTTAATATTAGATTCATTATTCTTATCTTTACTATTACAACCAGTAAGTAAAAATATCATAATTGTTATAATTATAAATCTTTTCATATTATTCTAAAGTTAGTGATTCTAGTATTTCAATTATGTCCTCTTTTAGTTTCTCTTTAGAAGTAGAAACAAGATCTTCATAAGATATAAAACTATGATGGCCATAAATTTCAACCTCATAAAAAACATTATTATAAACAAAGTGGACAACAGCATCAGTAGAAGGATCGCCAATATAAGTAATAATTGCTTCTATTCCTAAAGATTCTATAAAATATTTGTCTAAATAAGAGTTACCTGCAATCCAAAAATCTGGTTCTTTAGAAGCGTTTTTTGTTTTCAAACTAAATGAAATATTTGTATTAAAAGAACTTTTGCCTGATTTATCGCTGTTAATCATAGTAAAAACGGCATTTGCTATCTTTCCATCTATCACCTCTGTCTTATTTAATTTAAATAAATCACTATCATAATAATCACTTTTTAATAATTTAAAACCAAGTTTTTCTTCTATTTCTGCATACGTATAATAACTATTTTCTTCAAATAATTTACTATCATAATCTTTATCTATTACAGCTTCTGAAGTAATTTTTTTAATT
>CANRDM010000093.1 GCA_947629365.1 uncultured Bacilli bacterium | reverse complement strand
AAAAAAGTTAAATTTAATGTAGATTTTTGTATTTTTATGATATAATATTGACATAATAGAGAGTAGGAGAGGATAAGAATGAAAAAGTTTTTAAGTTTAATGGTTATGACTTTAGCGTGTTTACTACCGTTAGTTGTTAGTGCTAATAGTATTAGCCCTGGTGCTGACTGTGGACAAGCTGATGCTGAAGGTAATAGTAGATGTACAGTTCATTATAATATAGATGAACAAGATGGACTTACTTCAATGGTTGTTACTTTAACTGAACAAGGTGGCGCTACTGTTACTAATGTTGATAACATTGCTGGTAGTGAATGGACTATAACTGATCAAAAACACGAAGGAAACGTTTATACTATTACTTTAACTGCTCCAGGTGTAAGAGGTGAAGGCGATTTATTCTATTTCACTTATAAGAAATCTGGAGAAGAAGATTGTAAAGTAATACTTGGTTATAATGGTCAAGTTGTAAATACTCCAACACCAACACCAAACAAACCTGAAGACAATAAAGATACAGGTTCTGCATTACCTTATGTAGCACTTGGAACAATTGCTTTAGTTGCAGTTGGAGCATATTTAGCAACAAGAAATAAAACTAAATTATATAAAATATAGTAATAATTAGTTTAAAACAACCTTTTAATGGTTGTTTTTTTGTGTTATAATTCCCTTAGGTGATTTATTTATGCGCGAGTTTAGTGAACAAGAACTTGTAAGAAGAGACAAAGCTTTAGAATTAAGAAAGCTAGGAATGGACCCTTTTGGTCATAGTTTTAAAGTTACTAGTAATTCTAAAGAAATAAAAGAAAATTATGATAAATATAGCAAAGAAGAATTAGAAGAAGAAAAATTTGCTGTTGTTGTGGCTGGCCGAATAATGAATAAAAGAAGAAGTGGTAAAGCCGGCTTTATGGATATTCAAGATAAATATGGAAATATTCAAATATATATTAGTATTAATGATGTTGGCGAAAGTGAATATGAATTATATAAATCTTGTGATATCGGTGATATTATTGGTATTGATGGTTGGGTTTGTAAAACTAATACGGGAGCATTGACAATTCACGCGACTAAATATACTCATTTAGTTAAATCTTTACGTCCTTTACCAGAAAAATTCCACGGTCTTACGGATATTGAAGAACGTTATAGAAGGCGTTATGTTGATTTAATTATGAATGATAGATCGAAAGAAATTGCCTTTATTCGTCCAAAGATTATTCGTTGTATTCAAAACTTTATGGATAATCGTGGGTTTGTAGAAGTTGAAACGCCAATTTTAACAACTCTTTTAACGGGAGCATCAGCAAGACCTTTTGTTACCCATCATAATACTCAAGATTTAGATATGTATTTAAGAATTGCTTTAGAGCTTCCTCTAAAAAGATTATTAGTTGGAGGTATGGAAGCAGTTTATGAAATAGGTCGGACCTTTAGAAATGAAGGAATGGATCCAAAACATAATCCGGAATTTACTTTAATGGAAGCATATCTTGCTTATTCTGATTTAGAAGGAATGATGGAACTTACTGAAAATATGTTTCAAACCATTGCTAAAGAAGTATTTGGTAAAATGACTTATAATTGGTGTGGTAATGAAATTAATCTAGAAGGTCCTTGGAAAAGAGTAAGTATGACGGATGCAATTAAAGAAGCAACTGGTATTGATTTTACTAAAGAAATGAGTTTAGATGAATTATTAAAATTATGTGAAGAACATCATATTCCGGTTGAAGAACATCAAAAATCTTTAGGACATATAATTAATTTATTCTTTGAAAAATATGTGGAAGAAACCTTAATTGATCCAACTTTTCTTTATGGTCATCCAATAGAGATTAGCCCTCTTACCAAGAAAAATCCTAAAGATCCTCGTTTTGTTGATCGTTTTGAATTATTTATTGGTGGCAAAGAATTTGCTAATGCTTATACCGAGTTAAATGACCCAATTGACCAACTCGAAAGATTTGAAAGTCAACTTAAAGAAAGAGATTTAGGAAATGATGAAGCTAATGATATTGATATGGACTTTATTGAAGCCTTAGAATATGGTATGCCTCCAGCTGGTGGTATTGGTTATGGGATTGATAGACTTGTAATGTTATTTACCGAAAGTGATTCAATTAGAGATGTTATTTTATTCCCAACAATGAAACCAAGAGATTAAGACGAAAGAAAAGCAGAAAATGCTTTTTTTTTAATTTTAATAGTGATATAATTTTTTATAGGAGGGATAAAATATGGAGACGACTTTGGGACTTGCCCAAATTATTGGTCTTATAATTGTTGTTGCATTAACAATATTTGGTGGTATTATGATAGTTTTAAAATCCAAAAAACATAATCTAATAAAATGGATTGGTTTATTTGCTTTATTAGCTCTTGGACTTACTTGGGTTTTTGGCTACGGATACTACAATGGCTCAACTTACCAATCGGGAGGAATGAGTCAACAAGGTATTTCAGATTTAGCTAACTATGTCTATTATACTTTTAACTTTGCAGCTGACAAGATTGTATTCCTATTAGTTTTAGGAGCATTCTATGCCGTTCTTTTAAGAAGTAAAGGTTATAAAAAATTAGTTAATACTTTATCTGAAAATTTAAAAGGAAAGGAATTAATTTTTGTCTTAATCTGTTCATTATTTATAACAGTTATGACATCTGTATATATTCAATCATTTATTCCACTTATCTTTGTACCATTTATTATATCAGTTTTACTTTCATTAAAACTTGATAAATTAACAGCCTTTAGTGCTACATTTGGTTCAATGATGATTGGTTTGTTAGGCCAAACTTATGGTGGAGAAGGTACAAGTGTTTTTGACTATTATGCAGGAATTGATTTAAAAGCTGGGCTTTTATATCGATTAATTATTTTAGTTGTTGGCTTTATCTTATTTAATTTCTTTACTATTTTACACGCTAAAAAAGTATTAAAAGAAAATAATAGTAAAGCTAGTACTACCGATCCATTTAAAGTTGAAAAACTAAGTGGAGCAGAAGAAAAAGCTCACGCTTGGCCAATAGTTCTATTATTTGTTTTAATTTTTATTATAACAGTTTTAGGATATGTTGATTGGAATACTAATTTTGGTATTACCTTCTTTAAAGACATTCACGATAAAATTTTATCATTTGCTTTAAAAGATATACCTTTAATCGGTAAACTATTTAGTGAAAAATTAGGAGCAATGACACCAGTGAGTGCTATAATGGGTACTTTATTTAAAACTGGTTATAGTACAAGTGGCTATTTTGGTGCTTGGAATTTAATGCACGGTGCAATGTTACTAATTATAGCGACAATTATTTTAGCGATTGCTAATAAAATTAAATTTAATGATTTTATTTCATCTTATATTGAAGGAACTAAAAAAATTATTGTTCCAGTTGCAGCTTTAATGGGAGCATATTTAGTTATGTCAGCTGCATATATAACTCCTTTTGTCACAACAATTACAGATACCTTATTCCACGGTGTAACTAAATTTAATCCATA
>CANRDM010000092.1 GCA_947629365.1 uncultured Bacilli bacterium | reverse complement strand
TTTATTTAACTAATTTTTTAAAATTTTGATTAAAACATATGTAATTAATTCTTCTTTTTTTTATTTTTCTATTATATAATTATTTTAAAGGATTAGTGATATTTATGGATATATTTGTCCCTGATATATATGCTCAAAGCATTTATACAATTGATTATAAAAAATTAAAAAAAAGAGGTATAAAGTGTTTACTTTTTGATTTAAATAATACTTTAGCTAGTTATGAAGTAGAATATCCTGATGATAAGCTAAGAGAAAAGATGTTTGAACTTGAGAAGAATTTTCGTGTGGTCATTGTTTCTAATAGCAATAAAAATCGCCTCCGTCCTTTTAAAGAAAAATTAAATTTAGATACATCTTTTTCTTCTAAAAAACCCTCAACTAAAAAGTTAAAAAAAATAATAAATCTTTTTAATTTAAAAGATACAGAAGTTGCATTTATTGGAGATTCTCTTTTAACTGATATTTGGGGTGGTAATAAAATGAATTTTACAACTATTTTAGTTAATCCCATAAGTGAAGAAGAACCTTTTTTAGTTAGAATAGCTAGACACTTTGAAAGAAAAATAATTAAAAAGTTAAATAAAAAGGGCATTCTTTTTAAAGGTGAATATTATGAGTAAATGTCTTGGTTGTGGAATTACTTTACAAGATACTGATAAAAATGGCCTTGGTTATACGCCAAAACTTAGTAATGACTATTGTGAAAGATGTTTTAAAACTATTCATTATAATAAAGAGATAAAAGTAGATAATATTGATAATGATAAAATTATTAAAAAAATTAATAAGTTAAATTTATTTACTTTTTATTTAACTGATTTTTTAAGTTTAAATAATAATGTTATAAATAATTTTAAAAAAATAACCAATCCTAAAATTCTAGTTATTAATAAGTGTGATATTATTCCCATTAATTTAAAATTAGAACATTTAGAAGAAAATATTCGAAATATTTATAATATTTCTGATGAAGTAATATTTATTAGTGCTAAAAATAATCTTTATTTAAATTATCTTAAAAATTTAATTAATTATTACAAAGAAGTTATTTTTTGCGGGGAAACATCTTCTGGTAAAAGTACTCTTATCAATAATTTAATAGGAACTAATTTAACAACAAGTAAATACCAAAATACCACGCTTGATTTTATTAAAATAAAAAGAGATGATTATGTAATTTATGATACTCCAGGACTTAATATTTTAAAAAGAGATAATTATGATAAGATAAAAGTTATTACTAAAAAATTAAGTAATGATTATGTTTTAGAAGTAGATGATCTTAAAATAAAGGGTACTAGTAATATTACTTTATTTATAAGTGATAAAAGTGTAGTTAAAAGTAAAAAAGAAGATTTAAAATTAGATTATGTTATTAAAATAGATAAACCAACTGATATATTATTTAAAAATGGTTTTATCTTTTTAAAAGATAATAATATTAATATAAATAAAGATTTAGAAAGACGTAATTCAATAATTAAATAAAGGATGTAGTAGTATGAGTGTTATAAAAGTAATGAGTGAAAATTTAGCCAATAAAATCGCAGCTGGTGAAGTTGTTGAAAAGTGTGCTTCTGTTGTTAAGGAATTAGTGGAAAATGCTATTGATGCTAAAGCTAGTAATATAAAAGTTATTTTAGAAAATGGTGGATTATCTTTAATAAGTGTTATTGATGATGGCGTAGGGATGGATAGTGCTGATGCTAAAATGGCTTTTCAAAGACACGCCACGAGTAAAATTTATAAAGATGATGATTTATTTTTTATTGATACTTTAGGGTTTAGAGGCGAAGCTCTTCCTTCCATTGCTTCTGTTTCGGATGTCATTTTAGAAACTTGTGAAAAAGATGTTGGGACTCTTATCCATATTAAAGGTGGAACTATTTTAGAGGAAAGTAATTCCAAAGGAAGAGTAGGTACTAAAATTACCGTTACTAATTTATTTTATAATACGCCAGCTAGACTTAAATATTTAAAAAGCGAAGCAACGGAGTTAGCTAATACTACATCTTTTTTAGAACATATTGCTCTTGCTAGACCAGAGATATCTTTTTCTTTAACTAATAATGGAAATAGTATTTTTAAAACTAGTGGAAGTGGTAATTTACTTAAAAGTATACACGAAATATATGGACTTAATACTTCAAGTAAAATGCTTCCTATAAAAGCTTTGTCAGATGATTTTGAAATAAATGGTTATATTTCTAAACCAGAAATATTAAAATCATCTAAAAATCATTTAATTACTTTTATTAATGGGAGAGTAGTTAGAAATTATGATATTAACAGGGCAATTAATGATGCTTATTATACATATAAACCTGATGGTAAATACCCAGTCGTAGTTATAAATATTTTTACCGATCCAACTTTAGTAGATGTTAATATTCATCCCACTAAACAGGATGTTAAAATTAGTAAAATAAATGATTTATATAATTTGCTTTATAATACTATTAAAGATACTCTATATAATAGTTTACTTATACCTGATGCTATATCTAAAGAAGATGCTGATAAAATAAAAAATAGTTTTATTCCTATTCAAGATTTCCAAGATTTAGATGGTAAACAAACAACTTTTGATTTTGGTGATGTTAAAGAACCAGTTAAAAATGAAGAATTTAAAAGTTTAGTTCTTCATCCTGTTGGTCTTTGTCTTGGTACATATATTGTTTGTGATAATGAAGATGGTATTTATTTACTTGATCAACACGCTGCCCAAGAGAGAGTAAATTATGAGAATTATTTAGATAATTTAAAAAAAGAAGATATTAATATCACCGATTTATTAATACCTATTAATATTGAACTTTCCCAAAGTGATTATTTAAAGTTTAAAATGTATAGTGAAGTATTTGAAAAAATGGGCTTTGTTTGGGAAGATTTTGGTATAAATACCATTATTATTAAAAGTCATCCTTTATGGTTAAAAGTGGGTTATGAAGAAGAAAGCATTAGAAAAATAATTGATTTAATTATTAATTTAAATGGGGAATTTGACCCAATAAAATTTAGAGAAAGCGTGGCAATAACTTTAGCTTGTAAAATGGCTATTAAAGCTAATGAACATATTTCCTTAATGGAAATTGAAGGGTTACTTAAAAATTTAATGACTTGTGATAATCCTTATAATTGTCCACACGGAAGACCCACTATTATTAAATTTAGTATATATGATTTAGAAAAGATGTTTAAAAGAGCAATGAATTAGTTGCTCTTTAATTTTTATCCATAATAGATTTAGGATATGGTTTTCTTTCATCAGTTCTATATAATAAATAATCCATACTAGTATCATAAAAATTAGCTAATTGTTCTAATTTTTCTAAAGGTATAATATTTACTCCAAGTTCATATCTACTATATTGAGGTTGGGTTATTTTAAGTATTTTGGCTAAATCAGTTTGGGATAAATCTTTATCTTCTCTTATTTCTTTTAATCTATTTATATTCAAATTAATCACCTAAATATATTTTATTTTATACGAAAAACGCATATTGACTTTTATGCATTTTACGCATATAATTTATTTAAGATATACGTAATACGCATAGAGGAGATAAGAATATGAGAAATAAATTAATAATAATTATATCAATTATAATGTTAACAATATTAAAT
>CANRDM010000091.1 GCA_947629365.1 uncultured Bacilli bacterium | reverse complement strand
TTTTGATTAGATATAAATAAATATCTTTCATAATTATTTAAATCTTTTTCTAAAGAATAATAAGCATTTGGTAAATATTGTTTAACTATATCAATTATTTTTAATCCTTCTTTATCCCCAATTTCAAAAGCGATTAAATAATTATTTTTTAGATTACTATAAGTTTGTTCTAAAATTACTTTATAAAAATAGATTCCATCATCATTAGCAAATATAGCATTTTCTGGTTCATACTTAATTTTAGAATCAACTTCACTATTATAGGGAACATAAGGCGGATTACTAATAATAATATCATATAATTTTTCGGTTTTAAAATTATGAATATCTTCTTTTATAAAATTTATCTTAACATTATTACTAGAAGCATTTTCTTTAGCTATTTTAATAGCATCTTCACTTATATCAATAGCGTCAATAAATGAGTCAATATTCTTTTTTAAAGCTATACTTATACAGCCACTTCCTGTACCTATTTCTAAAATATTAGGTTTAATAAAATTTAATTTTTTTAAATAGTTAAGAGTTTTATCTACTAAGTATTCTGTTTCAAAACGAGGAATTAAAACATTCTCATTAACATTTATAATTGTATTATAAAACTCAACATTACCTATAATGTACTGAACGGGATAACCGGATGCTAATTTTTCTAAAGAAGCATCTTGTTTTTCTTTAGGAACATATTTTTTTATTAATTCTTCATCAGTCATTAATTATTAAATTTTTCTCCCGCTAATTTAAGACGCATATCTTCAGTAATTAAAGCCTCAATTATGGGAGATAAGTTACCATCCATAACGCGGTCAAGTTCCATAATTGAAAAATTAATTCGGTGGTCAGTTACCCTATTTTGAGGATAATTATATGTTCTAATTTTTTCAGAACGATCACCAGTACCTATTTTACTTTTTCTTTCAGCATCTACTTCATTATCTTGTTTTTGTTTCATCGCATCGTGTAATTTAATTTTTAATAATTTCATTGCATTTTCTTTATTTTTAAGTTGACTTCTTTCAGTTTGACAAGTAACAACTACACCAGATGGAATATGTGTAATTCGCACTGCTGAATTTGATGTATTAACTGATTGACCACCGGCTCCACTAGAATGATAAACATCTATTTTTAAATCACTTTCTTTAACTTCAATTTGGGTATCTTCAATTTCGGGCATAACTAAAACTGTGGCAGTGGATGTATGAACTCTACCTTGAGTTTCTGTAACCGGTACTCTTTGAACTCGGTGAGATCCACTTTCATATTTTAACTTGGAATAAACATTACTACCTTTAACCATATATTCAATTTGCGAATAACCTCCACTTGTGCCTTCAATAGCATTTAATACTTCTATCTTCCAGCCTTCTGATTCAGCATAATAAGAGTACATTCTAAATAAATCTCCAGCAAAAATATTAGCTTCATCACCACCTGCAGCTCCCCTTATTTCCATAATAACATTTTTACCGTCATTCTCATCTTTAGGAACTAATAATATTTCTAATTCTTTCTTTATCTCTTCTTCTTTTTTAGTTAATTCTTCTACTTCTAATTCAGCCATTTCTTTTAAAGAAGGGTCATCAAGTAAACTTTTAGATTCTTCTAAAGCTTTTATTGTACTATTATATTCATCATATTTATTAACAATTTCTTCTAAATCTGATGCTTCTTTAGATAATTTTTTTAATAAATTATAGTCATTTAAAACTTCAGGCTTTACTAATTCTTCTTTTAATTCATTATATTTTTTTACAATATTATCTAATCTTTCGAACATAATTATCCTCTCTCAAACCCATTATATCATAAATATCCATTATTCAAAAGGGATTACATTGATATTACAATGTTTAACCATTTTAAATTTTTCTTCCACTTTATTATGAATATTTAAAACAATATTATGAACCTCTTTTAAAGGCATATCACCTTGCAATTTAATTTCTACATCAATATAACATTTACTACCAAACATTCTCGTTTTAAAATCACTTATCTCTATATTTTCATAACAAGCTAAAATAGTATCGATTATTTCTTTATTTAAAGTGCTATCACAAGAAGTATCAATCATTTGATTAGTCCCATCCAAAAATATTTCAACTGCACATTTAATAATTAAAATGGCGATTAAAATACTACATATTGGGTCAAATATTGGATAACCTATTCTAGCAAGGAAAACTCCAATAAAAGAACCCACTGAAGATAGAGCGTCACTTCGATGATGCCAAGCATCTGCTTTCATTGATGGTGATGATAATTTCTTAGCTACTCTTATCGTATATTGAAACATTCCCTCTTTAACTAAAATAGAAATAATTGCTACAACTAAAGCACTAACACCTGGTACTACTATTTCTTTAGAAGAAATAATATTGGCAAAACCAATATAACCAATTGATATACCAGATAATAATAAGACAAAAGCTAAAATAATACCCACTAAAGCTTCAATTTTTTCGTGGCCGTAAGGATGCCGTTCATCAGCAGCTTTACTAGAAAGAATTAACCCAACAATCACTGCAATGGTCGTAATAACATCTGACAAAGAATGAAAAGCATCAGAAACAATAGCTTTTGAATGCGAAATAATACCAAAAACTAATTTTAAAACAAATAAAAGAAAATTAATTATAACTGTAATTAATGATACTCTTACCCCAATGTTTTGAAATATTTTTTTCATAAATGGCCTCCAAAAAATGTGAAACAATATGTCTCACATTTATATATATATGCTTATTTTCTTTATTTTCCTTATTATAGATAACTATTCTGATAAATTTTCTTCATCATCAACAATGATTAAATCTTTTAAATCATCATCTTCATCATCACCATCATCAAGTTCATCATCATAAAAAATATCACTATCTTCTTCAGATTCAGATTCATATTCATTATCATCATCGCTATCTTCAATTTCTTCACTTAAGTCATCATCATCTTCAATAACAATCTCTTGAACGTGATTAGTGGCTAAATCCCAAAAACCATTAGGTAGTAAAACAAACTTTTTATTAGTAGATAATAATTCAAAAAAGTCAGAAATTCTATCTTCTACAGTTCCTTCAGGTAATTCTAAAATATCACAAACTTTTTTAAATAAATCAAATAATTTCATTTTCTTTTTATTATTTTCTAAAACTAAATAAGCTATTTCATCATAACTCATAGTTTCTAATTCTTCTTTAGATATATCTTTTAAATTCATATTATTCTCCTCATTTCTTACACATTATATGCATACTTTTATAAATATACTATAACAAATGTATAATTATCATTTTTTCTTCATTATCTAAATTATAATTTAAAGTAATTTTATTATCACTTACTTCCAAATTACTACTGCTAAGGTTGTTTTCAATACTATGATTTTTTTCTTTTAATAAAAAACTAAAAGTATTATTATTAAAATCAATTAACATTTTATATTCTTTATTATTTCTTTCATATATTTTTTTATTTAAATCAATAACATTTTCGCCATCTTCTTCGACATACTTTATAACATTGTCTTTAATTTCACATAAAACATTTTCCTTATTAATGATTAATTTTTGATTATTAAAAAGTTGCCAATGAATATTTTTAATACAATCACACCTTTCTTTTTCTTAAAAACTATAACATAACATATATATAAATTCAACATAATTTTAATATTTTTTTACATAATAATATTTAGGTGA
>CANRDM010000090.1 GCA_947629365.1 uncultured Bacilli bacterium | reverse complement strand
GGTGGTTTAGTATTTGCAATAGGTATGTGTATGTGTTTAATACCAGAGTGGGAATTATTTGCATCAGGTGTTGTAGTAGCCATTTTAGGATTTATTATTCTCCTTTGCATTATTCCTGTTTATAGAAGTAATCACCCAAAAAAAGAGCATAAACCTATAAACTTTGGAATTGTATTTACTTGGCTTATAGGAATAGTTGGAGCTTTAATAATGGGATTTGGTATGAGCAAAGTTATGGTTGGAGATCCAACAAAAACAGATTTATTAATTGGTATTATAACAGGTATTGTTGGTTTACTTATATGTGTCCTTAATTACCCAATTTATTCTTATTTAAAAAGTGACAAAGATTAGTTATATCTTGGAAGAATATTCTTCCTTTTTTCTTTTGATGGTATAATTATATATAGTTGGAGGTGCACTATGAAAAATGTATTAAATAAATTATTTTTTCCCAATAAAATAATTGGATTCATTCTATTTAATTTATCTTTTGCTTTGCTTATTTATGTTTTTAGTTTTCACTTAGAAAACACCCCACTTGCATATATAAGTTATCTTTTATCTACTTATGCCTTAATTATATTTTGTCTTTGGTTTTATAAGGTATGTAAATTTAGTAATAATGCTTTTAAAAAATCTAATATATATAATGTATATAAAGAAAATAGTTTGTTAATAACTAAATACTTTTTAACATTTTCTCTTTTTTTAAATTTTTTCTATGGTATCTTTAAACTTACTTTTGGCCTTTATTATTCTTCTTGGTGGTTTATTACTTTTGCAGTTTATTATTTGATTCTTTGCTTAATGAAATTAGTTATTGTGAAAGATATAAAAAATGAAGTAGGAGTAAATTTATCAAAAGAATACAAAAAACTAAAATTAACAGGTATTATACTTTTATTTTTAAATTTAATATTATCAGGTATGATAGTTTTAATTATTAAACAAAATCAAGAAATAATTTATGCAGGTTTTATTATCTATATAGTTGCTTTATATGATTTTTATCTAATTATAAGTGCCATTATAAATGTCATTAAATATCGAAAAAATAAAAGCCCACTTTTAGCATCAAGTAAATGTATTAACTTAACGGTCGCAATGATTTCCTTTATTTCTTTGGAAGTAGCAATGGTTTCAGAGTTTGGAAATGATAGTGAATTTAAAATTACAATGACTAGCATAATGGGATTTGTGGTGTGTATTATAAATACATCTATGTCTATATATATGATAGTTAGGTCTAATAAGAAATTAAAATCTATGTAAAGTATCTAATAGATAAAATAAAATTATTATGTTATAATATAGGAAATGTTGGGGGAAGTATGAAAATAATATTTTTAGATATTGATGGAGTATTAAATACAGGAAAAACTTTTATGGATATTTATGAAGAATATCAAAAAACAAAACAAAGAAGAATTGAAATTGATTTAGAAAGAGTAGGATATTTAAAAGAAATAGTAGATAAGACTAATGCTTATATTGTTCTTTCTTCTACTTGGCGTTTGAAAGGGCAAATGGTGGATGGCAAGTTTATTCCTTGCAGCCCCAAAATGCAAAAACTTGCTAATATATTTGCGGAATATAATTTAACTATTTATGATATTACACCATTTATTGATGGTGATCGGGAAAAAGAAATATATGCTTATCTAGAAGGAAGGAATGTTGAAAGTTTTATTATCATTGATGATGAACCATCTTTAATTAAATCATTATGTCCGTATTTAATTAAAACAAGCACTATTAAAAATGATGAAATGCTTATAAATATTGATGATACAATCGGGTTATGTGAAAGAAATGTAGAAGAAGCAGTAAATAGATTAAATAAAGTTAGAAAATTATAATTATTGGAAAGAAGGAAAATATGTTAAAAAGGATCAAAATGGTATTAATATTTTTAATTATTTTAATAATTCTTTTGTTAGTATTTAAAAATATTAAGAAAGATAATAGGAAGGAAATTGTTATGAAAAATATAAATGTTATTATAGATAATAAAAATTATTCTTTAGAAGTTTATGATAATGAAACAGTCAAGTCTTTTCTAAAAATGTTACCTAAAGAATTTAAGATGCAAGAATTAAATGGTAATGAAAAGTATATTTATTTAGATGAAATATTACCTACTAATCCCGTTAATCCTAAACAAATTAATAAGGGAGATGTAATGCTTTATGGAAATAATTGCTTAGTTATTTTTTATAAAACATTTACTACTAATTATAGTTATACTTTAATTGGTCATATTGATAATTTACCAGATTTAAATAAAGATAATTTAACTGTTAAATTTGAATAATTAAATTACTTAGTTAATATTTTTTTAGTTTCTTTTTCTTTATTTGCTAATAATTGAAATTGGTTAAATAAATTCATAAAACTAATATTAAAAGGATAGTATTTAGAACCAGAATTACAAATTCTAATGCTAAAGCCATAACAAGGATCTTCACGATTACTAACAAACGTTAATCTAATTACTTCATTTGTATTTATTATTTTTAATAAATTAGCTTTCTCATCATAAATGGAATCACTATACCATTCAATAATGCCATTATTTACCAATTTTTGATTTGCTCTTTTAATAACTAAATCTGTATTTAAATTATCTTTAGCATAGACATTGCAATTTACAATATCATTAAAAAGTTTATTAAAATAATTATAGCCAACATCATTTTTATCAAATTCTAAAAAAGCTATTTTATTATTATTTTCATCATAAGTATAATTACTAGCGATATCAAAATAAAGATCTCCATTGCCACTATAAAAGATTCTTAAAACCTTTTTACCTTTTTTAAGTAATATATCTTTTAAATCACTATATATGTAATTATCTTTAAATTCAATTTTCAAGGTTTCATCTTCTTTCCAATTAATAATCTATTATAACACATATTAATAACTAATATTAGAATTTAGTAAAAATCTAATAAATGATATAATTATTAAAGAAAGGACAATTTTGTTATGGATAAAATAACAATAATATTAAATGAATGGACAAGGATAAAATATAAAAATATTTATGGAGAGTATTATGTATAAAAAAGATATTTTAAGAGAATATATAAATAATTCAGAATTAAGAGTTTTTAGTAATGATATAAAAGTAAGATTATCTAAAGAATTAGCTAAAAAATATGATTCTGGCTCTTATCAAAATGCTTTATTAAATATAAAAAAATGTTTTGATATGATAAATAGTTTAGGCATTATGTATCCAGCTAAGGCTAAACCAATATTATTTATATATATTACACCAGATGAAAGTTATTCTGATTTATTAAAGATACCTAAACATTTTGATGAAGGTAGTGGTGGAGGTAAACCAGTAAGTTGTTATGATTTAGAGGGATTTAATCGAGCATATGGGTTAAGTCAAAATCTTCTAGAAAATAATTTATTAGAAATGGATGTTTCAAAACTTGAAAATGAAATTCACGAACTTTCACATATATTACATAGTCAATTTTTTAATAAAAATCAAACAATTTGTGAAGGATTTGCTGAAACTTTACCTTTATATGTGTTAAATTTAGAAGAAAAATTTATTGAACATAGGAATATATTATTAGGTTTAAAAGATGATCAAATATTTAGTGCTAAACAACTGTTAGATTCAGAAAAAGATGGCACCTTTGGAGTAGATGAAGTATTGCCTAATAAACCCTGTTCTTTTAGATATTCTTATATTTCTGCATATTTATTGATAAGAGGCTGTATAGAGACTATCGAAGATAAGTATAATATTTCTAAAGTTGAGGCAATTCAATATTTTTTAGAAATAGTAAAGCAAAGCGAGAATTATGATGAATGGTTAATTTTTGATATAGCAAACACTATGGGAATTAACCCAGAAACATTATTATATGGAAAAGATATGCAATATAAAGCTTTAAATTCTATAAAAGAATTAG
>CANRDM010000089.1 GCA_947629365.1 uncultured Bacilli bacterium | reverse complement strand
TTAGTAGAATATTTAAAAGAAAATGCTAAAGGTAAATCTTTATGGACTCCTAAAAGTTTAAAAAGAATAAATTGGCATATTAATATACCTTTTGAAGAAGTTTATTTAAATGAAGGTTTAGAGGCTATAAAGAATAATGCTTTTTTAGATCAAAAATTTGAGAGTTTAATGCTTCCTACTACGATTAAAGAAATAGATGATAATGTTTTTAATACCCAAAAATTACAAACGATAATTATTAAAGAAGATGCTTTAATAGAAAATGGGGAAGGATATTTACAAGAAATACTAAAAGTTTATCCTTTAATCGAAAGAAATAGTACTCATTTTGATTATCACATTATAAAACTTAAATTACAAACGATAAAAATATTATTAAATAATGGTGAAGAAATAGAATATAAAATAGAAGATTTTATTGAAGAAAATATTCCTATTGAATATCAAAACAAATTAGATTATAGTGTCAAAAAATTGTGTATTCATCTTATTTATGAAGATTTAATGAAAGAGATTAAAGGATATAAAAGAACAAAATAATAGGATATTAAAAATAAATCTTGTTTCTAAATTTACTTTCCTTTATAATAGAGTTTGAAAGGCTTAGGTGATAATAATGGATTATACACTACTTCCAGCAGATCGTTATATAGTCATAAATAAAAGCATTTTATCAGATACTGATAAATCTATTATTATTAATCTTTATGCCCCTTTAATTGGATCTTTAGCCGTGTCCTTATATTTTACTTTATGGAATGATTTAGGGGTTGGTAATTTAATGAGTGTTGATTTAAATCATCATCATTTAATGGTTTCCCTAAAAAGTGGTATTGGGGGCATAAAATTAGCAAGAGAAACTTTAGAGTCTTTTGGCCTTTTAAAAACTTATGTTAGAAATGGTAATGTTAATGATTATGTTTATGAAATATATTCACCTCTTACGCCCGCAGAATTTTTTAATCATCCTATCTTAAATGTTGTTTTATATAATAATGTTGGAAGTAAAGAATATGAAAATTTACAAGAAATGTATAAATATCCTAAAATTGATTTGAAAGAATATACCGATATTACGAAAAAATTAGATGAAGTTTATGATACATCGAAATTTACTTTAAAAGATGATGTTAGAGATAAAATGACTTCTTCAATTGAAGTTCTATCAAAAATTAATTTTGATGAAATTATAGCTAGTATTCCTAAAGGTATTATCAATGAAAGAGCCTTTAATCGTAAAACAAGAGAATTAATTAATAATTTGGCTTTTATATATAATATAGATACTTTAAGAATGACGGAGCTTATTAGAAGTGTTTTAAATGAATATGGTACAATTGATAAAAATGGTTTAAGAATTGTTGCTCGTAAAGACTATCAATTTAAAAAAGGAACACTGCCAACTTTAGTATATCGAACACAACCAGAATATCTTAAAAATCCTTTAGGAGATAATTCAAAAAGAGGAAGAATAATTGCTGTTTTTGAAAATACTTCTCCTTATGATTTTTTAAGAAATAAATATCACGGTGCTGAACCAACATCTAGAGATTTAAAACTTTTAGAAAGTTTAATGATTGATTTAGAATTAACTCCTTCCGTTGTAAATGTATTAATTGATTATGTTTTAAGAAAAAATAATAATAGTTTAAATAAAGCTTATGTTGAAACTATCGCTGCTCAGTGGAAAAGAGCGGGTTTAAAAACAGCTTCTGAAGCAATGGAATTTGCGGAAAAAGAGCATAAGAAATTAATGAAGAAAATTCCTGAAGTTAAGAGGAAAATTGAAGAAACACCAGTGTGGTTTAATAAGAAAATTGAAGAAGATGAATTAACGGAAAAGGAAGAAGAAGAGTTAAAGAATTTACTAAAGGAGTTTAAATAATGAATATAAAAGTTGATAAAAAAGAAATATTAAAAAAACAAGATCAAGAGTTTTTAGAAGCTATTAAAAATGATGATTATAAAGCTTTAGTAAAAAAAGTTAAAATTAGTGAAGAAGATGCGAAGAATAATACAATGAAATTATTAGATTCTGTGGAAGAATTAAATAATTGTAAAAATTGTCATAATTTATTTAGATGTGCTAATAAATATAAAGGTTATGTTTTCTTTCCTGAAATAATTGAAGGTAATTTAAGATTTACATATATTCCTTGTAAATATGAAAAACAAGCTAAAAGACAAGAGATGAATAAGAAAACGAAAGATAGTATTTTAGAAAATGCGAGAATAAAAGATATTAAAATCACTAAAAATAGAAGTGAACTTATTAAATGGATTAAAGAATATTATGATAATTATAATCCCTATCAAACTAGTAAGGGCTTGTATTTGCACGGCAATTTTGGAACAGGTAAAACTTTTATTGTGGCATCTTTATTTAATGAATTAAAAAATAAATTTGGTATTACAACAGAGATTATTTATGTACCGGAGTTACTTAGAAATTTAAAAGAAAACTTTGATGAAATAGGGGATAAAATCAATTATTTAGAAAATGTTGATTTATTACTTTTAGATGATATTGGAGCTGAAAAAGTAACAGAATGGGGAAGAGATGAAATAATTGGAACGATTTTACAAACAAGAATGAATAATGCTATGCCAACATTCTTTACTTCTAATTTAAATATAACAGAACTTGAAAAAGTAATGAGTATTACTAATAATAGTATTGATGTTATTAAAGCTAAAAGAATTATTGAAAGAGTTAGCTATTTAACCGATGATATAGAACTTTTGGGAAATAATTATCGCGATGATGAAAATAAAGAGAACTTGAAATAGTTAATTATAAGTTTTTTGGCTTGAATTATTTAGTAATAACTTTTATAATATTTTACTACAAAAGGAAGTGGATTATGGAAACTTTACCAAGTGAAAGAGATGAATTAACTAGTATAGATGAAGATATTTTAAAAAAAAGAGAAGAATATGAAGAATTAGATTTAAAATATCGAGAATTATTAACTAAATATGCTATATTAGATAATATTGATGAACTTGTTAACAAAAAAAGTGAATTATTTAAAGAACTTCAAAGTCTTGAAGAAGAGTTAAATAGGGTTAAAATAAAGATTAGTAAAAAAGAAGAAGAAATGATGCGCTATGATGCGACAAAATTAGTTATTGGTATTGTAGAATATTATGGTGAATATAGTATTCATATCTATACTTATTTAAGAAATACGTATTTTTATGATAAATGGGCCAATAATTATCGAAGCTGTAAAATTTATAAAGATATTGAATGTTCTTCTAATCTTTTAGGAATAGATGATGAAAATAAAAAAGTAACTGATAGAACTAGTGTAAATGTTACAGAATTTATTAAATACCTTGATTTAGTAAAATTAATTGATCCAAAACTTGCTAAAGAAAAAAGCGTAACATTAAAAGATATTGAAGAAGCTTTAAGTGTACTTGCCAATTATGATTTAAGTAAAGTAAATATGGAAGAAATTGTTTATAGTTTAAAAGCTATACAAAGGGATAAAAAAAGAAAACGGAGATTAAAATAATTAATTTTAGATATTCATTATTTTTTAAACAAAAGTTCGTTTTGGTATTGACATTCTAAAAATTCTAAGATAAAATGGTTTTATCAGAGAGTGAAGGATGAAAAAATATGAGTAAAAATAAAGATGAAAAAAATACTGATAAAGCACTCGAACAAGTACTAAAAGATATTGAAAAACAATTTGGTGCTGGTGCTATTATGAAGTTGGGGACTGACGAACATATTAAAATTGATGTGACTAGTAGTGGTTCAATTACTTTGGATATTGCCTTAGGTGTAGGTGGATTTCCGAAAGGAAGAATTATTGAAATATATGGGCCTGAATCATCTGGTAAAACAACAATTGCTCTTCACGCCATAGCTGAAGCTCAAAAAGCAGGTGGAAGAGCAGCATTTATTGATGCTGAACACGCCCTTGATCCCGTTTATGCGAAAAAA
>CANRDM010000088.1 GCA_947629365.1 uncultured Bacilli bacterium | reverse complement strand
CAGAAGAAAGTAAAAATGAAGAAATAAATAACATATTAGGAATACCATTTGATATAGAACATAAAGAAGAATTATTAGAAAGAATAGAAGAAATAGAAATAAAATACCGAGCCTTTTATGAATATCGAGAATCATTAGAATATGGAGAATTAGTCATAGATGAAAGTGATTTAACAAATATCTATAATTTAAAGTTTGGAGCCTTAACGATAAGTAAAGATGGGATAATTAAACCATTTGTTGATGAAAATACAGATAAGATAGAAATAGAATATTATCAAAATATCATATTTAGTATTATTCAAGATATCATAATGGGAAGAAATGAAGTATTCAATGAAATATTTAGTAAAGATTATACAAATGCCATTCTTTTAGTAAAAAAAATATTCATTGATAAAGATGCAAACGTTTTAACTGATTTTGGCCTTCTCAATTTATTGATATCTTTTAATACTAAAGATGGATTATATAACTTTTTTACTAATACTAAGTATCCGATGACAATTAGTGACTGTAAAATTTTTGATTGGGATGAATATTTATCTTTAGAAACTATTTATTTTATAAATAGGGCTTGTAATAAACATACTAATTTATATAATTATGTAGGGCCTAATAGTTATCATTACGACGATAACTATTATGATTTATATTTAATATATCGTAAATTTTATAAACCTACTGAAGAAGATAAGTATTATTTACCTGAAGGTATAAATGAAATAAACGAACAACCTAGTAATAATTTAGGAAAGACCGACTTAGCCCTTATAAATAAAATTCAAAGTGATTCTAAAGAAAAAGTAGTATATCTTCCTAAAAGTTTAAAGACGGTTAACCGTATTGTAAGATTATTTGAAGATGATAGCTTAAAAGATATTGTTTTAAATGATGGGTTAAGAGAGTTAGGGGCATATGCTTTTTTTAATCAACGTTTTTTTACCAATATTACTTTTCCATCATCTATTACTAAAGTTTTAAAAGATGTTTTTAATTACCACTATGTTAAAAATATAACTATTAAAATAAATAAAGATAATTATGATTTAATTAAATATAATAATATTAAAAATATTTTTATAAATACTATTACAGGTATTTTAGCTGATCATATAGAAGATAATTTAGGCAGTATAACGGTTGGCATCAATGCTGATGATCCTCCTATAGAAGAAAATGTTAGAAGTACGGTTAAAACTTTAACTATTTATTTTGAAGATTTAGATGATGACGTCGTAATTAATTTACAAGATTTACAAATTCCTTTTTCTAAGTATGAAAAAAAAGACTATTCTACAATTTATCTTAATATGTTATATAATCAAATAAAATTAGCTTTAAAAAATAAAAGAAATGAATTTCAAGCGATGCAACAAGTGTTACCAGAAAATGAGAGAATAAAAATACATACTGATTTAAAAGATTTGCTTGTTGATTTAGATATATTAAATAGAAAATTGAAAGAATATGTTGAATTACATAAAAATGAAGTTGAAGAGACAGAAAAAAACTTAAATAATAGTTATACTTTATATGAATTCTATAATTTCACAAGTAAAGAAGAAAAAGGTTATTATGAAAATAAAATAAAACCTATGGAATTTAAATATAAATTATATTGGCATTACAGAAAAATTAATAAAGGAACAATTGAAAATTTTTATGAAGCTAAATTTACTTATTTAACATCTTTTGCTGTTGTAAACCCTTTAGTTAATGATGATACTTTATTTGAAGAATTAGATTATTATAAAATGATAATTAACCGAATATGGGATATGAATAAGTATATTAGAAGAACCAATAAATTTGCTCAACCTGATAAAAAATCTATAAATGAAGAAATTAAACCTATTTTTTTCAAACTATTGGGCAATGCATCAAGTGAAGATATTCTTAAAGATTTTTATCTTTTAAATATCTTTTTAGCTATGGATAATCCTAAAAGATTATATAATTTTCTTCATTCATTTAAAGATACAGATATACCTAAAAAATATAGAGATTATACATTAATTAAATTTGCAGATACTATTCCATTAAGTACGGCCTTTTTAATAAAATATTGCTCGGGTAATTATGATAATTTTGATATCAATTTATATAAAGATAAAAAGTATACTGTTACTAAAGACTTTTTAGAATTATTTCATTTAATTTATTTAAATTATAGTTTAGATATTGATGAAGCTAGAAAGGATAAAGAATATTTAAAACTACCTGATACTTTTTACTTACTTCCTGAAGGAATAAAAGAAATTAACTTAAAAGATAGAGATGAAAATGACCAAATTATAAACAATATCCAAAATGATCTTTTTAATAAAGATGTTATTATGCCGAAGACTTTAGAAGTTTTAAAGGGTGATTTATTTAATCGTAAACCTAAGGGAAATGTTTACTTAAATGAAGGTTTAGAAACCCTTGATGTAATAAATCTAGCTTTTACTGATGATGATGAAGTAACTATTCCTAGTTCAGTTAAAGAAATAATAAATTTTGTACCCATTTCTACCATTGATTATGATTTAAAAAAAATAATCTTTAATAATTTTAGTTTTGAAAATAGAAATGTTTTAATTAATATATTTGATATTTTTTTAACAAATAATTTAAGATTTTTTATATTTGGTTTTGAATTAGTATTTCATTATGATGATTTAGATGAAGATATTATACCTTCTTTAAATTTTCTTAATACTATGTCAAAATATGGTGATGAAGTTTATAAACCAGAATATCGTAAGAGTATTATTGAAGATATTGTTAATGATATTGAAAAAGAAGTACAACTAAAAAGAGGCAACGAAAGAAAATTAGAAAAATAAGTTTCACAAATTTTGTGAAATTTTTTTCTTTATAAAAAGGAAATCAAAGAAAAAAGACATAAATATATAGTAGGAGGAGTATAATGCAAAGTATTAATATTGACCTACTAAATTATATAATGGAAGAAATTAAAGATAATAAAAAAATTACCGAAGTTTATTTAGCTAATAAATATGGTTATTCTGAAAGAACAATTAGAAGATATATTAAAATATTAAAAGATCAAAAGAAAATAAAATTTAAAACTGGTAAAAATCGGGAGTGGACTTTATATAAGTAGAGTTTATATAAAAAGTATGTTATAATAGAAAGTAGTTTTAGGAGGAAACCTATGAAAATAATATTACTTAAAGATGTTAAAGGCAAAGGTAAAAAGGATGATATCATTGATGTAAGTGATGGTTATGGTAATAATTATTTAATTAAAAATAAGTTAGGTGTTTTATATACAAGTGGTAGTAAAAAAATATTAGATAGTGAAATAAATAAAAGAAAAGAAGAAGAAGATAAATTAGTTGATGATTTAAATAAAATAAAAGATAAATTAGAAGATAAAAATATTAACTTTAAAGTTAGAGCAGGTAAAGATGATAAAGTATTTGGTAATATATCTTCTAAACAAATTGTTGATGAACTAAAAAAAATGGGTTATGCTATCGATAAAAAATGTTTGAAGATTGATCACTCCATTGATAGTATTGGTGTGCATAAAGTTTTAGTTGAACTTCATAAAAGAGTTAAATTTAATATTAATATTGTAGTAGGTAAGTAGGTGAATATTATGGCAAGAGTAATGCCAGCGAATAGAGAAGCAGAAATGAGTATTATTGGGGTTATCTTTTTAGATAATAGTCTAATGGATACCATTAATGATCAAGTAAATAGTGATATGTTTTTTGATGAACGTAATAAATATTTATATGATGCCATAATAGAATTATATGAAAATCATTTACCTATTAATGCGGGAATGGTTAAAGAAGAACTTGATAAAAAGAAAAGACTTAACTCAATTGGAGGAATGAGTTATATTAGTGAAGTTATTGACTCAGTTGAAACCAAAGCTAATTTAGAATATTATATTGAAATACTAAAAGAAAATTATACAAGAAGAAATTTAATTAATGCCGCTACCGAAGTTATGAATGC
>CANRDM010000087.1 GCA_947629365.1 uncultured Bacilli bacterium | reverse complement strand
AGTTATATCTTTAGCCTTAGGAGAGTATCAAAATAATAAATTAAAATATGTTGGGAATGTGTCAATGGCAAAGAAAAATCCATTATATAAAAAAATAAAATTGTTGAAAACAAGAAAGTTATCAACATTTAGTGATTATGAAAATAAAGATTTAAATTATATTAATCCCAAGTATCAATGCCTAATTTGGTATATGGAAAAAACACCAAGTAATCATTTAAGACAACCTATATTTAAGAATGAAGTTACAAAAAAATAAGTATTAGTTAAGAGTGAGTATTTATTAACAAACAATAAATAATTCATAAAATATTATAAGGGGGTATTTTATGAATGCATATGAAAGAGCAGAGCAAAAAATAAAGTTAGCTCAGCAAGATGTAAAGAACTTAATATGCTGTACTAAAATAATAAGTGTAACAGGGCCCACCGGACCAACGGGAGCAGGTTTAAATATACTGGGAAGCTTTGATAGTGTAGAAGAATTATATGATGAATATCCATCTGGCAATGCCGGTGAAGCTTTTATTATTAATGGTGATTTATATATATGGTCTTTAAATGATAATGCTTGGATTGATGTTGGTGATATAAAAGGACCTAAGGGAGATCCTGGCCCACAAGGTATTCAAGGGCCTCAAGGAAATGAGGGAATGATGGGACCAACCGGTCCGAGAGGAGAAATAGGACCGACTGGACCAGCTGGTGATATAGGACCTAAAGGTAGTGATGGAACAAGTGTAACTATTTTAGGGTCATTTAATAATTATCAAGAACTTATGGATAATCATCCAGAAGGTTTTCCAGGTCAAAGTTACCTTGTTGATGATGATTTATATGTATGGTCAGAAGAAAATGATGATTGGACTAATGTTGGTAAAATAAGAGGACCACAAGGAGTTCAAGGTAAAATTGGACCGACTGGACCAACGGGGCAAAGAGGGTTACCAGGTGAAACAGGGCCACAAGGGGAAACTGGTCCAAAAGGTGAACAAGGTGAAAGAGGCCCGCAAGGAGTGCAAGGTCCACAAGGTATTCAAGGACCGGAAGGAATACCGGGACCATTAAGAATACCTACTACTTTTATTTTAGCAACTAGCGAATATAATCCTGATGGTTATGAAGTAGAATATAATAATCAAGTGCCAATTGAAGTAAAAATGTTAGATATGAATCAAAATTTTTATATGAATACCGTTAATAATACGGTAACTATTTTAGAGTCGGGGACATACTTTGTCGCTTTTACGGTTTTAGCTAAATTAAAATATGATAATGCGCCAAATAATGTTATATCGGTGGGGTTTAGAAAACTTACTGAACCAACTGTCTATGCTGGTTGTTCTGTTTATGGAAATACCACAACACCAACTTTATTAACAGGCTTTGGAACGATTAACTCAAATGGTAAAGACTGGTTTGAATTAGCTAACACTGGTAAAGCTCCAATTATAGTTACCGGGCCACTTGATAAAGATTTAAGTACAGAATCATCTTTAGCAAGTCCTGTAGTTAGTTTAATATTTTTAAAAATAATGTAATTAAACAAAAATAATAATTTTCATATTTTATATTAAATGTGAAATAATATGAATGAAAATTATAAAAAAGTAGTCTACTTAAGTGTTAAAAAAATTAATGAAATACAATTTAATAATTAAAACTTTATATCCAAAGTATTTCTATGTATGTTATAATTTTTTTAAGGTAGGTTATTATGAAAGAGAATAGTAAAGGGTTAAATAAGAAAATAATAATAATTTTTATTATATTAATATTAATCGCAGCATTAATAATTGTTTATTTAAAAGTATTTAGAAAAGGAAAAGATAATAAAAATCTAGAAAATAATTTAGTTATTGTAGCTAAAAATAGATATAACGATTATGAATATAAAGAAATTTTTAATAATTACTTATTTGTAGTTAAAGATAATAAATTAGGTATTATAAATAAAGATGGTAAAGTAGTAGTGGATTTTATTTATAATAAAGATGCTAATATTTTAATTAATCAAAATGCTTTTATTATCAATGATAAAGATAAATATGATTTATATGATAAAGATATTAAATTAATTGTTTCTTTAAATGATAATGTTAATATTGTAAATGATATAAGTAATAAGGAAATATATTATAATTATAATAATAATTTATATAATGTAAATAAAGAAATAGTATATGAAGATATTGAAGGCTATTTTATTAAAGCAGATAATTATTTATTTACAACTACGGATATAATTAACATTAAAAATAATAATAAAATAAGTATTGAATATTTTGAATATTTAAATAATTCTCTTTCAGCTTTAAGTATTGATGAGAAAAAATTATATATTTATGATATAAAAGATAATAATTTAAAAGAATATGATATAGAAAAAATATATACCAATGGTTATAGCATTAAAGATCAAAATAATAATAAATATTCTTATAATAGTAACTATGGTTTAGTATCATCATCAAAAGAAATAAATGTTTTAAATTATAAGTTTAGTTTTAAAGATTGTTCTTTTGGCTTTAAAGTTTATAATTCTAATAATAAGTTAGTTAATAATGAATGTTATGAAAATTATAATATTGCCACAGGTAATAAAGTAGTTTATCTTAATAAAGATGATAAAAATTATCTTTTATATGATAATAAAATGGTTGTAAATTCTAATGATGTTTTTGTCTCTGGTAATTATTTAATTAATTATGATCAAGATACTAGTTTAATAGAGTTATCTTCCTTAGATGGTAAGAAAATAAAAAATGATGATTGTTATTTTTCCTTTGAATATTTTAACGAAGATAAATATTATTGTAGTAATGGGGTTAATAATTATTTAGTTGATGAAAAGTTAAATAAAAAAACTGATAAGTATGAAGAAATAATTTGCATTCCAAATTCTCATTATTGTATATTTAGAAAGAATAAAAAATATGGTTTATTAGATGGAAATAATGAATTAATTCCTGCAATATATGATAGTATGATAACCAATAACGAACATAATAAAATAATTGCTGAAAGCTTATTTAATTTTGATGTCTATGATTTACAAGATAGTTCTAATTATTTAAAAGATTTTGATAATAATTTATATAAACCTTATAATGATATTAATGTTTCAGAAATTATAAAAGAATATAATTTAGATAACATAAAAGATTTAATTAATGATAATGAAGAATTATTTAAAAAGTATGCTTATATTGTTTTAAATAATCAAAACTTAGGTAATTATCAAAATAAAGTATTGGATTTATTTTATGAAATAATTTTAAATAAAGAGTATTTAGAAGAAAATTATTTTCTAGAATCTTTAAGAAATCTAAATATTATTAAAACTGATCATTTAGAAGAAGATGGTTATGTTGGTTTTTATTATGATGATGGTAAAAGAATTGAGCTGCTTGATGATGAAGATAATGTTATTTATCACGAATTAACCCATTTTATTGATTTTTCTTTTAATAGTAATAATTCTAATAATATATATAAATGTAATAATAAGTATATTTCTAATGATGAATTTATTAAACTTAATGCTAAGGAAGTTAGTAATTGTGAACTGGTTATAACTGATGAACCTAACTTTATTACTGAAGGAGGAGCAGAATATTATTCTAGTTATTATTTAAATAATAAAGCATTAAGAACATATAGATTACAAACCAGTATAATTGGAGCACTATCTTATTTGTTTGGATTTGATACCTTAAATGAAATATATTTTAGTAGTGAAGGTAGTTATAAATTATTTAAAATATTTGATTATGCTGGTATAAGTATTGATGATTATCTTAAATTTTTACAAGTAACTAATCGAAGTTGGACAATGACAGATAAAGATGTATTTTTTGTTACAGATACTTTAATTAAAATATATGAAAATAATAAAAAGATGCTTTGGTATGAAGATAAAGAATTTAGTGAAATTATTAGTGTAATTATTGGCTTTAGTTCAATTAAAGCTGATTATACAGATAGATATTCAGAATATCAAAAATTAAATTATGATTTTCCGCAAAAATATTTAGATTTATATCAAATAGATAATACTCATTTAGCAAATGTATTTGGTAGTTATTTATATACTGATGATGGATCATATTTAATATTTAATCTTTTTAAAGAAGATTATACAGGTAATTATTATAAAGTTGTTAAGATTGATTTTAAAAATAATAAAGTATTAGAAAGC
>CANRDM010000086.1 GCA_947629365.1 uncultured Bacilli bacterium | reverse complement strand
ATGGGTGAAAGAGATTGGAAAAGATATAATGAAGCAATGAATACTTTAGCAAAAACTAATCTTTATATTGAAGATAATACTGGTCTTACTTTAGGGGAAATTAAAGCTAAATGTCGTCGACTTGCCAATATGCCTAAAGGTTTAGGTTTAGTAGTTATAGATTATTTACAACTTTTAACAACAGGTAATAAAAGAGTTGAATCAAGACAAGTAGAAGTATCAGAAATATCAAGAAGCTTAAAGACAATGGCTTTAGAACTCGGGGTACCTATTATAGCCCTTGCCCAACTTAACCGTAGTAGTGTAACCAATAAAAGAGAGGGTAATACCCCAATGCTTTCTGATTTAAGAGAGTCTGGTTCAATTGAACAAGATGCTGATATGGTTCTTTTCATTAACAGAAAAGATTATCACGAAGCTAAAAAAGACCAAAAAGAAAAAATTGTTCCGGCTGAATTAATTATTGCTAAACATCGTAAAGGTAGTCTTGGAACAATTGACTTATTATTTGAACTTAATATGAGTGCTTTTCGAAGTGTAGCACCTAATATAGAGGAATGATGAAAATGAAGTTAAAAGATAAAATTATTACGTTTGTTATTTGTTTAATAGTAATAGCTATTTATGCTTTAGTAAATTCTTATAGTTATTTAGATAATAATATTAAACATTTATATAATGTTTATTTAAATGGTAAAGTTATCGGGGCTATAACAGATGAAGAAGAATTATATAATTTAATAAATAAAAAACAATCAATAATTAAACAAAAATATAATGTTGAAAATGTTTATCCACCTGAAAATTTAAAAGTAGTTGAAAATTATTCTTATGATACTTCTGTTAATAGTGTTGATAGTATTTATAATAAAATAGAAGAATTACAAGATTTTACTATTTTAGGTTATGAAGTTAATTTTTCGGCTTATGATGGGACTAATGCCACTAATGAAGAAGATGAAGAAGATAATAGTCACGAAGCTTTTAATGTTTATATTTTAGATAAAAAAGTTTTAGAAGATGCTATTAAAGAATTTATTTTAGCTTTTATGGACGAAGATAGTTTTAATGATTATCTTAATGGTAAACAAGAATCTTTAGATGATATTGGAACTATTTATGAAAAATTAGAAATTTTAGAAGATATTACAATTAGAGAAAAATATATTAGTGTTAATGAAAAAATATATGAAAGTAGTGCTGAACTAGCTCAAAGTTTATTATTTGGTTTTGATTATAAAGAGAAATATTATACAGTAAAAGAAGGAGATACTATTTCATCGATTGCAGAAGCTAATAAATTAAATAATCAAGAATTTTTAATTGCTAATCCTAAATTTACAAGTGAAAATGCTTTACTTACTATTGGAGAAAGAGTTAATGTATCATTAATTGATCCAGAAATATCTTTTTCGTCTGTTATATTGGAAATGGCTGAAACTGAGCAAACTTATGGTACTGTTATTGAAAGAGATGAGAGTAAAAGCTCATCTTATGAAGAGATTAAATTCCCAGGTGTTAATGGTCTTTCTATTCAAACTAAAAGATATACAGAAGTTAATGGTGAATCATTAAGTAATGTTGAACTTATTGGTACACCAACAGTAATAAGAGAAAAAGTGGATCGAATTGTTGTTAAAGGTAAACAATATTCATCATCTTGGGGTAGTCAAACGGAAACTTATATTGGTTCTGGTTGGATTTGGCCAACAGAAATTCCGTATTCTATTACTAGTAATTATGAATGGCGTTGGGGAAAAATGCATAATGGTATGGATATATCTGGTACACCAGCTGATAGTCATATTTTAGCAGCTAATGATGGTGTTGTTGTCGCTGTTAATACTAGTTGTAAAAGTTATGGTGGCTCCCATTTAGCTGATCGTTGTGGACGAGGGTATGGTAACTATGTTGTAATTGACCACGGTAATAATATTTATACCATTTATGGTCATATGCTTCAAAATATCCTTGTTCAAGTTGGCCAAAATGTCCGAATGGGTGATTACCTAGGCTTTATGGGGAATAGTGGTTCTACAACTGGTCGTCACTTACACTTTGGCTATTCAATCGGCGATCCTCTTGGCGGGGGAACATTTAGAGATCCTATGGAGTTATATAGAAGAAAATGAAAGTATGTATATTAGCAAGTGGTTCAAAAGGAAATGTTACTTATGTAGAGACCACTAATCATAAAATATTAATTGATATGGGTAAAAATAAAAAATATATCAATGATTCTTTAAAAAGTATTAATGTTAATCCTAAAGATATTGATATTATTCTTATTAGTCATTTACATAATGATCATATATCGGCTTTAGAATCATTTATTAAAAATAGTAATATTACTGTTTGTATGCCTAAAGAAATGTTTGCTTCTTTAAAAAGTATTCAAAATTATGAGCATATTAAAATATATGAAGATGAAATTAATTTTGATGATATTAAAATTTATGCCATAAAAAGTAGTCACGATGCGATTGCTTCTAGAAACTTTATTATTGAAGAAGGTAATGTATCAATGGTGCAAATAACCGATACTGGGTATATTAAAAGTAAATACCTTAATTTATTAAAGAATCGAGATATTTATTTATTAGAAAGTAATCACGATGTCGAAATGTTAATGAATGGTCCATATCCTGATTGGCTTAAAAAAAGAATTTTAAGTGATGAAGGCCACTTATCTAATGAATCGGCTGGATTTTATTTATCAAAGTTAATCGGCGATAAAACTAAAAGCATCTATTTAATGCATTTAAGTGAAGAAAATAATCGTCCAGAAATTGCCCTAGCGACAGTTAAAAAAACATTAAGTGAATATGAAGTTAATTTTGATAATATTAAATGTGCTAAACAAGATGAAATTAGTGAAGTGATGATGGTATGATAAAAATAATTTGTGTTGGTAAAATTAAAGAACATTATTTACAAGAATTAATAAATGATTATTTAAAAAGAATAAGTAAATATCATAAAATAGAAATTATTGAAGTTAAAGATAATGAAAATATTAAAATAGAGACAAACAATCTTTTAAAAGTTATAAATAATAAAGATTATAATATTGCTCTTACTATTGATGGTAAATCTTTTAATAGCATATCTTTAGCTAGCTATATTGATGAATTATTTAATCATCATAGTAATATAACTTTTTTAATCGGAGGATCAAATGGTCTAGATGATGCGATAATTAATTTATGTCAAGATAAAATTAGTTTTTCATCTCTTACATTTCCTCACGGTTTATTTAGAGGAATATTACTAGAACAAATATATCGGGTATGTAAAATTAATAATAATGAAACATATCATAAGTAGGGAGTTTTATGGAAAAGAAATATCAAACAGATAATTTATATGTTGCAAGTATTGGGGAAAAAGAAATAGATAATGAAAGAGGTTTTCTTTATTGTAATGGAAGTAATTTAGAATTTTCGAAAATTATTGTGAAGAAAAATCTTTTACTACCGGATTTAGTATATGGAATTACTACTAAAAAAAGATATTTAAATTATAAGAGTTGGTTAGTTCCTAATAAAGGAATCGGTTATTTTAAATTGCTACCCTTAAGTGTTTATCTTGACCGGGAATATTTATTTTATAAAGAAATAATTGATTTAGAAATTGGTCTATCTAAATATAATCAAAATGAAGTTACTTGGGATGAATTAACTAATTTATTTGCTTATCTAAATTGTTATGAAGATGATTTTTTAAATTATATAAAATGTTTAGAAAATAGAATTAGTTTAATTAAAAATAATTTAATAAAATATGAATTATTGGATAAATTAAAATCCATAATTACTTTTTATGAAGAATCATTAAAAGAAAATCAAGATTTAGATGAAAATGAATATTTGTGTAATAGATGTGATATCAGATGTGAATGTCTAGATAAAGTAATGGAAATAGAGAAAATAATTTTAAATAGTAAAGATGAAAGTAAAGGAAGAATATTAGGTATTTAAGATGATTGGTAATGATTGGGATAATGTTTTAAAAGTTATTGAAGATAGTAATGGTTTTAAAAAATTTTTACAAATAGTTAATGAAAAGTATGAAAAAAATACTTGTTTTCCGCCAAAAGATTTAATTTTTCAAGCTTTAAAATTAACAAGTTATGAAAATACTAAAGTAGTTATTGTCGGGCAAGATCCCTACCACGGTGTAGGAGAAGCTAATGGTTTGTCTTTTAGTGTGCAAAAGGGTATTAAATTACCACCATCTTTACAAAATATTTATAAAGAATTAAATAGTGATTTAAATATTCCTATTTCTTCATCGGG
>CANRDM010000085.1 GCA_947629365.1 uncultured Bacilli bacterium | reverse complement strand
GATTATTTATTAAGTAAAACAGACGAAAGAAAACCTTATCCTAAAAGTAAGATAAGGTAAATTATTTTTCTTTGTTGATAACTTTAAAGTTATCAACAATTTTATCAAAAGATATTGCACAATTAGCAGGACTAGTAGAATATAAATAAGTTGCGGCAATTTTAGTAGAGGGATAAATATATTTATTATATAAATCATATGACTTTTTACCTAAAGTATAAATATATTTTATATTAGTTTCTTTTAATAATTTATTAAGATTATTCACTTTAATATTTTTAATTGATGAATCAGATGATTTATCTATTTCACAAGATTTAATGGTATCCCATAAAGCTATTTTATGTTTTAATAAGAATTCTTTTTTAGCTTCAATGGTATTATCTTTTATTGTATCATTAAAAACACATTCCAAAATAGGCCAAAATCTATTTTGAGGATGCATATAGTAAAAACCTTTTTCTCTTGAGACAACTGATGGCATACTTCCTAGAATAAGTATTTCACTATCAGAATTATAATATGGTTTAATTAAATGTATTACTTTCATAACTTTATTATAACCTCTATTTAAGATAATTATTTAATCTTTCTATATAAGCATCAGGAATAATACCTTTTATAATAGGATTTTTAGATACTAAAAATATAAATTCTTCATTTTTAGTTGCTATTATTTTAGCAAATATATCATCTAAATTTAAGTATTCACTAACTAAAGAAATAAGTTCACAAATATAATAACTATCTTTTATTTTTATATAATAATTAGCAATTTTTTCTAAATCAATTTTATTCTCATACTTATTTGCTAAATTCCATAACTCTTCTTTATTATCTTCTTTAATATAAAAGTCTATTAATTTATTAAGATATCTATTAAAACTTTTATATCTTTTAATAGATGATGGCCAATTTGGTTTAAAATTTTTTAAATAATCTAAAAGAAGATCAGCAAACTTTTCTATATTAGGATCATTTATAATCTTATTTAAATATTTATGAACTCCTTTTTTTGTATTAACATAATTAAGATAAAATGCTAAGAGATTAGAATTACCAACTTTTTCTTTAGCAAGTGATACAATTGATTCTAAACATTCTCTTGTACAACTATAACGTGGTTTAAAAGGACTAGCACTAGTAAACATAATATAAACACAACCAACAAATAATTTATCTGTTCCATCATTTGGAAAAGTTTTCTTAGCAAATTCAATAACACTATCTAAATTACCACTGTTCTCATAATCATCATATAATTCCATTAAAATTCTATTTATCATTTTTAAATCTCTCTTTATTTTTTTAAACAATGAATATATTCTATAGTATATTCTTTAGCATAATCTCTTTTTTTATCAGATTTATATCTTTTATGTCTTTTTTCATATCGTTTATAACGACCATATTTAGACATTACTTTTTTAATATCTTCAATAGATATTATACCTTCATCATTATAACTTAATAATATATATTTAAAATTAGCATTTTTTATTAAATCTTCTAAAGCATTTAAAGCTTCTTTTTTAATACAATATTTACTTTTTTTACTAGTATCTACTCTTATACCAGCTTTTCCTTTTATTATAGGATTATCATATAAAGCAATAGTTTCTAACATATGATAATTAGTATCATATTTTCTAGTATTATAGGGTGGATCTAAATATAAAATATCTCCTTTTATTTCTTTTATTAAAACATTTGCATCTTTATTATAAGCTTTAAAAGTTTTATTAGGATAAATAATGATATCTAAAGGTTTTAGTTCCATTTTTTTACTTGCAGATCCTTTTAGTTTTTTTAAGAATGCTTCATAAACTGAAGCTGTATTAGCTACTTTATCTGAGGCTTCTACTAAAGAGGCAATTAAATAATCATATTCTTTACTATTTATTTTATTTAACTTTTTCCACTCTTCAATTTTAAGTCTGATAGCATCTATCTTTAAAGCATTTTCATCTGAAAAAAATTGTCTAACTATTTCCTTGTCTTTAGTTCCACCATTAGCATAATTATTATAAATAAAACCTTTAAAACCATTTAAATTATTTAAATAAGAAAATGGTTCAATACCTTCTTCCTTTAATTCATTAAATGTAAGTTCTTCATTATTTTCAATAACTGCTTTAGCAATTATATAACTAAAATATAAAATATCATTAGATATAATATTATAACCTTTTCTTTTAAAATATTTACCTACTATATTTGTACCTGAAAAGATATCACAAAATATAATATTTTTTTTCTTTAATTTACAAAAGTCCTCTACTACATAATCAATATAATCTAATATTGAATACTTTGACCCGATATAATTCATTTATATCACCATATTAATTGTATCACGTTTTAAATAATTAAGCATTTATAATTATAATGTTACTTTATTTGTTTCGGCATTTTCTACTAAATGTTTTCTAAATTCAATAGGATCATACCAAAAGCACCCTTCACAGCCTTTAGAAGAGCCATTATGTTTTTCAGTGCCACTATAAAAGGATATAGGATAACCTAGCTGTTTAGCATCATATCTTTTCCCACTCATCCTACATTCTTTACAAAATTGTCTTTTAGCATCATTAGCGGCTTTGCTTAAAGGTTGAAAATCATTTAAAGTTTGGGTCTTAGGATTCATTACGTTAGCATCATTTTTCCAACCATTTTTATGATCAACTTCTGGATTACTAGTTCCTAAAATAACGCATTTTTTTTGTTTATAATATTTTTTGATATCTGCTCTAATTATTTGACTCCCTAAATTATCTTCTTCATTTTTATATCCATTTAATCTTATTCGATCTATGCCATTACCTTTGGTTTGAGATCTATCAAATTCAATATAAAAAATTTTAGCAATTGTTGATTCTTTCCGACACCAATCAGCACCATTTTTAAACATTAAAGGGGCAAAATCCCCCACAAATTCATCTTTTGAAACCCATCTACTTACCCCATTTTCATCTGGTGAAGATAAAAGGCAAAATAAATAAGCTTTGGAATTTTTTCTAAAATTCATTTCTATTTTCCTCTCTAAATACTAATTTATCATCTTTTAATTCAAACGAAATATATCTAGTTTTACTAATTATTATATTATCAAAATCTAAATCCATTAATTTTATAATTTGTTTAGTTTTTTTATTTGGAGTGGGAGCCACAATTGTTGGATAGATTAAAACTTCACCTTTAATATTGGGAACAACATATTGGCATAACCACCACACATATTTTTGTAATTGTTCTTTAATAGTAAGTTCAATTTGATTTCCTTTTAATTCACATACAACTATATTAGTAACTTGCCTTTCTTTTTGGAAAAAAATCACATCGATACTTTGCATTCCAATTCCGCAAGACATTTCATTACCGATCCAACTAATATCTTTATTAATTACTTTTAAAGGTTCTATTTCTTCTAGATGTTGCATTAAATAAGCTTGTAAATGGCCTTCATAAGCATTGTTTTTTTGATATTTATATTTTAATCTATTAAAAATATCTATGCTTTTAATTTCACCAAGGTAATTATAATATTGATTACCTTTAATTATTTTATAATTTTTACTATCATAAGCTAAATAAGTAGCATCTAATTTTTGGCTTTTATTCTTTTTTCTAATTTTATTCATTATAAATTCATATTCATAATCAGTTATCATTGTACAACCGCGATTAGCTCTAAGTTTACGATAAATTAGACTCCAACATAATTCATAGGGTTTACTTATACCATCTAAACTATCTAAACAATCTCTTTCCGTAACACCATATTGATAGACTTCATAGGGATTAATTTTAACGCGAAAAGTTAGTTTTTTATTTAATTCTTTTTGCAAATAATTATCATTTGCTAAAAAAGGTGTATCACTAGCAATAAAGGATCCAAAAAATAAACCGTCTGAATTGCCATATTTTTGTAAATAAAAAAGTATTTTATCGCCTTTCCTAATACGCGAAATATCTGCCACCATTTCAGTTAATGTTTTTTCAACATTGCCATTAATTAAAACATTATTATCTAATAAATAATCACCATCATATTCTCTAGCTCCAGTTCCAGCAAATAAATATTTTAAATGAATATCAAAAGTTTTCTCATCAACAATAAATACGTGAGCCAAGTTAAACACCTCTTTTATATATTCTATAACTAATTATTTTTTATTTCAATACTACTTTAGTATAAAAAAAGCTCGATTGAAAATCGAACTTTAAGTATTGTATAATATTAACGTTTACTAAATTGTGGAGCACGACGGGCTTTCTTTAAACCATATTTTTTACGTTCTTTAACTCTTGGATCT
>CANRDM010000084.1 GCA_947629365.1 uncultured Bacilli bacterium | reverse complement strand
CAAATATATAAATTGTTTTATCCATTACAACCACCTTATTCTTTAAACATTATATCATACATACTTTGTTAAGTAAATTAAAGAAGGCAATTGATAATGAAGAAATATATAAAATTGAAAAAGTATTTTATTCAAATAAAAAAGTAATTGATTCTATCTATATTTACAGAAAAAATATCCGTCTAGTGTAATGACAACGGATTTAGCTCTCTATTTTTATGATTTAGCTGATGTAATACCAAATGTGTTTTAATTTAATTTTTTTTTGACAAAATATTTAAACTTAATTTGTTATATTATAGATGGTGATATTTGATGAAAGTAAAAGTATTTGATGAAGAGTGTGAGAGAGATTTAGAAGTAAGTGTTAATAATTTTTTAAATAATAATGTTGATGTATTAGATATTAAATATCAAGTAGCAATAGCTATTAATGGAGAAGAGCAAATATATTGCTTTAGTGCAATGATTATTTACCATTAAAAAAACTCGGAGAAACGCGAGTTTATAACATATACATATTAGAATTATTAGTGTCAAAATCTTCACTGGAAATAATATTAGTAGAATTTTCTAATTTAGTAAGTCGATAATCGATTCGATTGAGTTGCCTTTCAATTTTGGCAAATCTACTTTCTAAATCTTGATTACCTCCTACCGGATAAGCATTTTGTGTGTTATAATTATTAGGTATTGGCCCTTGATAAAAGTAGTTACTAGCAGCTTGGTAAGGGGCTGGATTCATATTCATATTTGGGTTGTAGGATTGAAAGTTACTTTCAGAGAAAAAAGAATTTCTAGTTTTTTTCATATGTTACCTCCTATAACATTATATGATAAATTTAAGGAAGTGATTAAATGCGAATGCGCAATCCCAAAGATAAGGAAGAAGTAATAAATAATTGTGATTTTTTAATAACTGATAATATTAATTTTCCTAATAATAATCCTTTGCATATTGAAATAGGAATGGGTAAAGGTAATTTTATTTTAAATATGGCTTTAAATAATCCTCATATTAATTTTATTGGGATTGAAAAATATTCATCTGTTGCCAGTATTGCCATAAAGAAAATTACTCCCTATAATTTACCTAATTTAAAAATAATAATTAGTGATGTAGCTAAATTAGAAGAATTATTAAAAAATAAAGTTGATGTTATTTATTTAAATTTTTCTGATCCTTGGCCTAAAGTCAGAAATGCTAAAAGAAGACTTACTTCTAAAAACTTTTTAGATTTATATAGTAAATTATTTAAAGATAAGCAAGTTATTATTCAAAAGACTGATAATGATGATCTATTTAAATTTAGTTTAGATTCTTTTAAAGAAAATGGTTATAAAATAGAAGAAATATCTTATGATTTACATAATGAAAATATTTCTAATATAATGACAGAATATGAAGAGAAGTTTAGTAAAGAAGGAATAAAAATAAAATATGTTAAAGTAACTAAATAGGATTTATTTTACTAAATTTATTTTGTTGTGTTATAATTGTTATGGGAGATTGTTATGAAAGTTAAGAAGATAATAATAATTTTGTTAATGCTCATTTTTGTAACTGGTTGTACCAATATTAATGATTTATCTTATGATGATATAATAAATACTATAGATAGTGAGAAAATGCCAAATACTTATAGAAGAGGCTTTAGTTTTTATAAACCAGATGGTTTAGCTATCGAAGATGCTGGTTTAAATTATATTATATTTTCTAGTAATACAGTTAATTATTATTTATATTTAGATTTTATTAATTATCGTGGTGGTGAAGATATTACTCCTAAAGTAAGTAGTAATTCTATATATAATAAAAAAATAAATAATAATGGATTTTTGGGGTATATTGATATCAAATTATGGCAAAATAATCAATATTTGATTGAAATTATGTATAATTATGCTAAAATAGAAGTGATGGTAGATAAGGATTTAATAAATAGTGTTCTTATTAATTCCATTAATATCTTAAAGAGCATAAGATATAATGATACAATAATAGATATAATATTAAAAAGTGATAGTCTAGATTATACAGAAGAAATATTTGATATTTTTAAAGATGTTACTAGTAATTCTAATACATTACAATATGAAATTGATAATGTAGATGAAGAAGTAAAAGAAGAAATTATAGATACGGATTATATAAATTAGGAGGATGTTTCTTATGAGTTTAGTAAAGAAATTAAAAGATATTTTATTTGAAGTAGAGGAAGATGATACTGAACCAATACGTATTCAAGATGAAAATAAAAAAGATGAAAAACCATCAAGAAGTATTGCTAGTGAACCAGTAGAAATCAAAAAAGATTTAAGAGATACTTTAGATTTAAAACCTGAATTTGATTTTGAAAGTAAAAAAGAAATAAAAGAAGATGTAAAAGAAGAAGTATCTACTACTCCAAGTGAAAGAGATTTATTTACTAAAGAAAATTCTTTTAAATTTCCGGAATTTGATGAAGAAGAATTTCAAAGTAGTTTAAGTAGAAGTAAACAAAATACTAATGTTTTAGATTATGAAAGAAAAAAGAATAGTGAAAAGAAAAATGAATATCGTCCTTATGAAAGACCAGCAAGAGGAGAAGAGAAAAAGAAGTTTACCCCATCACCAATAATATCACCAGTTTATGGCATATTAAATCAAGATTATGTGGCTGATGATATTGTTAAAAAAGAAGAAGTTAATATTGATATTGATTCTGTTAGAAAAAAAGCTTTTGAAGTAAAAAAAGAAAAAGAAGTACCAGAGACATTAGATACTATTGAAACTCCTAATATAAATGATATAGTTAACGATACTTATAAAGATATTAATAAAGAAGATGTTATTGATG
This sequence comes from uncultured Bacilli bacterium, assembly GCA_947629365.1. Lineage (GTDB taxonomy): Bacteria > Bacillota_I > Bacilli_A > RF39 > UBA660 > SIG200. Next base: position 1,524 of record CANRDM010000084.1, on the reverse strand, counting down.
AACCAGTTGTATCATTCTTTGATGAAAAAGGAAATACAGAAAAAGAAGAAGTGAAATCAATAAATGATTTACTTGAAAGTGCTTCGGATGAAATAGACTTAGAAGAAACATTAGAAATACCTAAAGTTAGTAATAATCTAGATGCCATTGAAGAAGAACTTGAAAAAATAGACGATGAAGCAAAAAATGAAGAAAAAGATTTAGATGATACATTAGATAGTGATTTGTTTGAACTTATTGATTCGATGTATGATGAAAGAGAGGAGGGTAATTAGTGGAATTTTTATCACAAGCCTTACCAATATTTATTTATGTTTTGTTAATTGTTCTCATTGTAGTATGTATAATTTTAGGAATAAAGATTATAATTACTATAGATAAAGTAACTAAAGTAGTTGATGATGTAAATGATAAGATTGAAAAAGTAACACCAATATTTAATACAGTTGGAATGATTTCTGATCGAATGAGTAACGCTGTTGTAACTGTATTTGGCTTTGTTGAAAGTTTAATTGGTAAGTTATTTTTAAAAAATAATAAAAAGAATGAGGAGAGTGAAGAAGATGAGTAAGAAAGGTAATTTTTTACTTGGAGCAAGTGTTGGTTTAGGATTGGGATTTTTGTTTGCTCCTAAAAGCGGTAAAGAAACTAGAAAGGATTTATCAAAAGCTATTGATGAATTAGTTCAAAAAGCTAAAGAAATCGATATTGAAGAAGTTAAGAATACTATAATTGTTAAAACAAGAGAATTAGAAACAGCAATTAAAGATTTAGATAAAGAAACAGCTAAACAATTAATTATTGATAAATCTAATGATGTTAAAATTAAAGCTCAAGAATTAGTTGATTTAGCAGTTGAAAAGGGTACACCAATTGTTGAAAAAACTGCTAAAGAAGTAAAAACTAAAACAGCTGAATTATTAAAAAATACAGCTAGTAAATTAGAAGAAGAAAAACCAAAAGAAAAGAAAAAAAGTCCAAATAAAACTAATAAGAAAAATTAATTAAAATAAAATGTTGGAGGTTTATCCAAAATTTTATTTTTTGTTATCTTTATTTCAAAAAAGTGTATTTTGGTTATTTTAACTGCTCTAGATAATCTAATGGGAGATAATAGAAATATTATCTTCTTTTATTGTATAAAAAAAATGCAATTTTAAAAAAGAAGGGAAAATAACAAAATGAAAAAAATAATATATGTAGAAAGTAAAAGAGAAAGAAAAAGCCCATTATGTGGATAATATACAGAAAGTATTCATAATAAATTAAAGACAATAATAGTTTAATACAGCAAATATTAGTAAAACAAAAATATGTTATTTATATTTTGATAAAGATAACACAGTACCAATAATAACTAAATTTGATATAACGGTGTAGTTGCTCCAGTCTTAATTGACTCCAGTATTCTATCTTAGGTTAAATGTCATAATTTCCTTCTTCTTAATGTTGAAAACTATTAAGTTATTAACATTAAAAAAGAAACATATAATTTTTTAGGTGGCATATGAAGAAGATTATATT
>CANRDM010000083.1 GCA_947629365.1 uncultured Bacilli bacterium | reverse complement strand
GGATACACTAATAGTAATACATTTAGCTATAATGTTACAGTTGGTGGTGAATATACCTTTAAAATTAAATCTTCATACTCAATATTTAAAGATAACATAAGTAATGGTCTAGTAATTAATGCTAAAACCATTGATGGCAATGTTAGTGATTGGGTTGAAGGTGGTAATGGTAATATAGAAGGAGAAAATTCTAATCCCGATACAGGGTTAAATTAAAAAGGAAGAACCTCTCCTTTTTATTATCTTTTTCTATTTAGTTTACGGGCTTTCTCTGGGGTATTTAAATACTCTTCTTTAACAGCTTCATTAATAAATTCGTTTATTTCCTCAATTTCTGGTTCAGGTTCATCATTCTCTGCTTTTAAATCTAAAGATGGATTTTTAGCCATTGCTTCCATTAATTTTTCAATTCCCCCATAATTTTTTATTCCTCTATAAACGACTCTTTGCCAATATTCAAAAACTAATTTTTCTTGTTCTTCAACACTTAGTTTAGCTATCTCCCCTTTTGCCTCTAAAACAATAAAATCTGCATCAACTATTTCATAATAAACAGTACCGGTAATATCATCTTTGGTAATCTTTAGTACGGAAGCCTTCTCCAGTCTTCTTTTATACATAATTGGCACTAGTAAAGCATTTAATCCTGTTTGCTTATTTAAGTATGCTTCAGCTTCAATATCATTAAATGGTTCAAAATCAGGATTATTAGGTAAATCATTTAAAAAGTAATCTATAGTTTGTTTATATTTTAATCGTTCATCTAATACTTTAAATAAATTATAAATAGGTATTAAAAGAGAATAATCTCTTTTTGGACTATAATCTTCATTATCTATTGCCTTATAACCCATATCACCAATATCTTTACTTAAATCTAAAAGATTTTTAATTTTTATTATAATACTTCCTATTACCGTCCCTAAATATATTATTAATAATTGCACTTAAATCACCTTCATAGTTATATATGTTATCATAAATTCCTTTATCTAGCAATTAAAAACATAAAAAAAGCATCCAATGATGCCTAATTTATCTTTTCAAATTTATCTTTAGAAACGCCACAAACGGGACATACCCAATCATCTGGTAAAAGGTGAAAAGGTATTTCTTCGACGCCATCATCATAAATATGTCCACATATAATACAACGATATTTATTAGAATCAGTTTTATTTGTTTCAGTTTCTATATAGGTTGGGGCATTCTTTGGGGATGTTCCTTTCATTTTTAGTTGATAATCTTTATAAGTAAGAGAATCCTCTCCATTAAGAAGAGCGCTTTTACTAACACTTACTAAGAAGATATCGTGAGTATTAACATCAATAATGTTTATAACTTTACCAATAATATAACCATTAGTATTTTCCTTAACAACCGGTACTTCATCAATAAGTTCATAAGAAGTATCAGTAAACTTATCAATATCTTTAGAAGATTTATAACCAAATTTGCTTATTAAATCTTTATTAGTATTTACATCAAGTATTGAAATAGCTACAATATTACTTTTCTTTATTATTTCATTCATGTAATTATTTTTATTAATAGATATTGCTACGACAGGATCAACACTAGTTATTTGACTAACAGTATTAACAATACAACCACTTAAAATATCATTATACTTACTAGTAACAACATATAAACCATAAGTTATATTTTTAAAAACATTTTTATCCATATTATCACATCATACTTAAATTTATTATTTTTTCAACTTCTTCTCTAACATTTTCAAAAGTAAAAGGTTTAGCTAGAACATCTACTATATCATAGTTAAAAGCTCTATCAATCCGTTCTTTTTGTACATCACCAGTAATAATACACACCGGTATTCTTTTAAATAAATTATTTTCTTTAAAATAATCTAAGACAGCAAAACCATCAACTTCTGGCATATTTAAATCTAAAAGAAGCCCTACAATATCGCCATCAACATTATTTTTAATAATATCAATAGCTTCTCTCCCATTACTAGCTATTAAAGTTTCATATTCATCTTTAAAAGCTCTTTCCACAATGTTACTTATTATTTTTGAATCATCCGCAACTAAAATTTTTCTCATATTATTCCTCCGTACCTAAATATTTATTTGCTAAATCAGTATATTTATCGATTTCTTTAATTAATTTTTCAAATTCTTTTTTTACTTCATCAATGTTATTTGCTTTACTAGCCATTTCGTGAGCATAAGCTATATCAAATAAAGAAGAAAAGCCTAAATATCTTGCATCACTTTTGATAGCGTGAACTAAAATAGCATAATCTTCCATATTTTGATCTTTTAGATATTTTTCAATTTTAGGTACTCTTTCTTTATTTTCCTCTAAGAAAGTTTCTAAAGTTTCATCATAAAAACTTAAATCCCCTAAATATTCTAAAGACTTATTTAAGTCAACTCCATTATTCGTTAAAATACTTACATCTTTCATATTCTTTCCTACTTTCTTCTTTATTATAGCATACTTTTTATTTTTTAGCATTTAAATATGTTTTTAAAACTCTTTCAAGTTCTTTCTTTTCAATTGGTTTAGATATATAATCATTAAAGCCGGCATTTAAATATTTTTCTTTCATCCCCGCAATAGCATTAGCAGTAAGAGCTACAACTGGAGTGTTAAACCCTTCCATTTCTTGTAATTTTTTAAATGTTTCCATTCCACTCATTTTAGGCATCATATCATCCATTAAGATTAAGTCATAAGTATTACCCTCTTCAATCTTTTTAAGACAATCAAATCCACTAGAAACTTCCTCGGTGGTAATTTTATAAGTTGATAATAATCTGGCAGCAACTTTTAAATTAATTAAGTTATCATCAACAATTAAAACTTTTTTACCTTTAAAAATTATTGCTTTAGTAACTTTTACATCTTTTACTTCTTCTATCTTTTTCTTTTCTTTGTTAACTATCTTTTGATCTATTGCAACTGTAAATGTTGAGCCTTTACCATACACTGAATCAACAACTATTTTACCATTCATTAATTCAACTAATTTTTTCGTAATAGCAAGTCCTAAACCAGTTCCTTCAATAGTCATATTTTTTTCTAAATCAAATCGTTCAAATTTCGTAAATAATTTATCAATATTTTCCCTTTTAATACCAATACCACTATCTTTAACACTGATTATTAAACGACATACCCCATCTTTTTTAACTGTACTAACTTTAAATTCAATAAAACCTTCTTTAGTGTATTTTACGGCATTAGTAAGTAAATTTAAAACGATTTGTTTAAGTCTTACATAATCACCATTTAAATAATCTGGCATATCTTTATCAAAAGAGATGCGAAAATCAAGAGGTTTATCACCAATTCTCGCTTTGGTAAGTTTAACTAGTTCATCAAATACTTTAGATGGTTCATATTCCGTATTAACTATCTCTAATTTATTAGCTTCAATTTTCGAAATATCTAAAATACCATTTACTATTTCAAGTAAGTTTTGACTAGCCTCAATTATATCTCTTGCTTCATCTTTAATAACATTTATATCATCCTCTTCAAGAATTAATTGACTAAAGCCATCAATGGCATTAAGAGGTGTTCTAATTTCGTGAGACATATTAGATAAAAAATCAGTTTTAGCATTATTAGCTTTCTCAGCTTGACTTTTAGCAATATTTAATTGCTCAATCATTTTTAAATCGGGATTTTCAATGGTGTGATACATTAAAAAACATAAAAATGTTTCAAAGAAACACATAATCATAGTTTCAGGGTGACTTTTTTGAATTACTATTGCGATAATTCCTAAAACAATATACAAAAATAAAGGCATTATTTTAATTTTAGGGATTTTTTTAAAATTACTAATTAATAGAATCAATAATGCCACCGATAATATACCGGCAAAAGTATATTCATAATTTACTGCAGGACCATAAGAATAAAAAATTTGATTTTCATAATCTAAATTTAAATTCATAGGTAGGAAAAAGATAATTAAACATATAAGCGTAAATAAAGTATTAAAAATATTTTTATATTTAAGAGCTTTTTCATTTGTCAAAATAATAACATACCATAATAGAACAACACCAAATAAAATATAATAAATTAAATAAAGCTTGATAATAAAGTTACATAAAAATTGTGGCAAAGCATAATAATTATATGAAACAAATGCAGTAAATAAATGTAATATTAATCCAAATAAATTGGATACCATTAAAATTTTATATATAAACGTTTCATTTGTTTTAATACGGTCTTTGGAAAAGTAAATTATAATTAAAGATATTATGTATAAAATTGAAAAAAAAGCTAAATAAGTCATTTTCGTTACTACCATTTTACCCTACACCTCTAATATAATCTTAACATAAAGCATACTTTTTTTCTAGTATATAAAAGAGCCTTTCAATTGAAAGGC
>CANRDM010000082.1 GCA_947629365.1 uncultured Bacilli bacterium | reverse complement strand
TTTGGAGGGCTTATGACAATACCTTATTATGAAGATCCAATTACTTGGACAGAAGAAAGAAATAATAGACCTTATGCTGGATATTTTTCACCAGATGGCAAAATCGTTGGCTTTAATACAATTATTGGAGGAGGATTTCACGATGCTTGGGTTAATCCCGTTACTCAAATATATCTTTCCTATGTGAGTTATATAATTAAAGGAACTTCCATAAAAAGATTAAAAAAAAGATATATTGAAGGAATATTATGTCCCCCAGAAATGCAAGAATATCCTGGCTTAAATGAATATGTTATGCGTGGATATAAACATCCTTTTTTCTTGAATGATTTAACGATGGAAGAATTTCTTGAAAATCTAGACGAATATTTCATTAATTATCAAAAACGTTTAAAAAGATTAGGTGAATATGTTGGTAAATCATATGGGCCCCAAATAAATGAATATGATAAATTTTCTTATGCTTTTATTAGAGTTTTTTAAAAATGCATATCAAAATCAAAGATTTTTTGAATCTATTCAAAGAAAAATTGCTATCGATAGTGATGAAGCGCTTGAAAGAAAATATAAAAAGCTTTTTAAAACAGCTGATATTGATGACATAAGAAATCAAATGCGAAAAGAAAAATTACGCCAAATTTTATCTTTTGCTAAAGACATTTATGTAGAATATCTAGGTTATGACTCTCTAGAAAGATTTAACCCAGAAGGGGAATTTTTAAAGGTTCCAAAATATGGGGAGGATTATCATCAAAATTTTGATTTTTCTAAATGGCCAAGAGTAATTACTAGCACATATCCAAATACTAATGAAAGATATTATAATTATTTATTAATGGGTTGGGCGATACATAAAGTACCGAGGTATATTTTTAATGAACAAAAAGGAATTTATGAGATAGATGAATTTATAAATAATTACCAAAGTGAAACTGAAGAGATTCTAGGCAAAGAAATTGCAAGTATTAAAAGACTTGTTCCTTTAAAAGAAAGACCTAAATATTTTAGATAAATTTATATTGTTTAATTAAATTCTTTATTGTATAATTATGAGTGTAAGGTTGATGGTGATACTTTGTGTTTAGAGAATTTGATTATGACAATAAACCCATTGTAGATATAGTTAATGAAATGATTTTAGATGCTGTTAAAAAGGGTGCATCTGATATTCATTTTGATCCAACAGAAAGTGATTTAATTGTAAGAATCAGAATTGATGGTTCTCTTTTAGAATACGCTAAAGTACCCCAAACAGTTAAAAAGAATTTAATTACGAGAATAAAAATTATTTCTGGTATGAATATTACTGAGTCAAGGCTACCTCAAGATGGTTCAATTAAAGGTAACTTTGAAAATGTTGATGTTGATTTAAGAGTTTCTAGTCTTCCTATTGTTGATGGAGAAAAAATTGTTATAAGAATATTAAATTATAAAATGAGTTTAAATGGTTTAGAAGCATTAAATTTATCAAAAAATAATTTAGAAAAAATTAAAAAATTAATTAAAAAACCAAATGGAATTATTTTAGTAACCGGGGCTACTGGAAGTGGTAAATCAACAACTGTTTATTCAATGCTTCAAGTTTTAAATACAACTGATCGGAATATTATTACTGTTGAAGACCCTGTAGAAATGAAAATTGCTGGCATTAATCAAGTTCAAGTTATGAGCGAAATTGGCCTTGATTTTGGAACAACTTTAAGAAGTATATTAAGACAAGATCCAGATATTATAATGATTGGGGAAATTAGAGATGCAGAAACAGCCAGGATAGCCACTAGAGCGGCGATTACAGGTCATTTAGTATTATCTACTATTCACACTAATAACTCACTTAACACTATTGAAAGGCTTCTTGATATGGATATTGAAAGATATTTACTTGGTAGTGCACTTTCTGGTATAATCTCTCAACGTCTTGTTAAAAGATTATGTCCTAAATGTCGAACTAGTAGACCTACTAATGATTATGAAAAAAAATTATTTAAAAATATTTTAGGAATGGATGTTGAACAAATCTATACTGCAGGAACTTGTAGTGAGTGTATCAATGGATACAAAGGAAGAGTTGCTATTCACGAGGTTTTAGAAATTAATCAAGATATTAAAGACGCTATTATCAATAATATAAGAAAAGAAGATTTAAGAAAATTAGTTTATACTAGTGATATTACTACTCTTTTAAAAGATGGTTTAATAAAAGTTTTAGAGGGTTTTACATCAATGGATGAAATTTTAAGAGTAATTGATGTTTTTGAAGATAACACCAATGATGATAATATTAAAAATTTAGTCGCGGGTAATAATAAAAATAATATTGAATCTTTATAAGGAGTTTAACTCCTTATTTTTATGCTAAAGAAAATAAATTTTTAATATTATTTAGTATGGATAGTTTTAAAAGAAAATTAGATAAATTAAATATTGATGATTTTATATGGCTAATTTATTTTTTTATTGTTATATTTTCTTTAATTGCTAATTCTTTTCAAAGAAAATACTTATTTACTAAAGATAAAAGATACCGCAATAACGGCCGAGTTATTACTTTAACTCTTTTAATTGTAGCATTCTTTATTTATTTTTATTTTGTTTTAGACTCTATTGATGATATTAATATTTTAAGAACTAACAAAGATCCTGATCGAAAAAGAGTGGCAATGGAAAGACTTATTACCACTTTAGTCTTTCTTGTAGGTGGTGCTTTGTCAATCTACACCGAAATTGATGATAAAGGAGGAGATGTTGATTTAGCTATCCTCTAGCATTATGATAAACTTGATTATTTTCTAAAGTTAAGCCTTTTAATTTAAATAATTCTGATACACTCATTACTTGATAACCTTTACTATATAAAATTGGTAAAAGTTCATTAATAGCTTCCACTGTTTCATTATAAGAATCGTGAAATAAAATAATATCCCCATCTTTAATATTGTTTAAAACATAATTAACAATATAATCTTTATTACGATGACGCCAGTCATTAGTATCTAAACTCCACAAAATTATAGGAACATTTAACAAATTTTTTTCTTCATCTTTTATAACCCCATAAGGTGGTCTTATAAGTTTAATTTCTTCATTAGTTATACTTTTATATAGATCATTCATTAAATTAAAATCATTTATAACTTCTTCACCACTCATTTTAGCCATATTTTGATGATGATATGTATGACTACCAACTTCATTACCACCACTTTTGATGGTTGTAATTAAATCTTTATTGTATTTCATTCTTTCCCCCAATACAAAAAAAGTAGCACTAAATAAATTATCTTTTAAGTAACTGACTATTTTATTTGTTTTATTTTTATTAGGACTATCATCAAAAGTAAAAGCCACACTTTTTTTAGCATTCGTATAATTATAACCTGATTCATTTTGATATTCTTTATCTAGAAGAGTGGTAAATTCTAAATAATCTTTTATTTCGTTGTAATTAACTTTTAAATATAATTGTTCATTTACTTTAGGGTTTGTTACATAATTATTATAATAAATAACCATTTCATTATCTCTCAAAACATAAGACTTAACTACTCCCTCTTTAGATAATCCATCAACAATAAATTTAGGATATTTTAAAGCTAATAAATCTTCTATCTTTTGTTTAAATTCATTTAAATGATCATTTTTGATTAAATCAGTTAACTCAATTTCATTATTATTTTGATATATCTTACTTAAATAATTATCATTGTTATCTTTATATAAATATGAAGTAATACTATTAATATTATTTTTTTCAATTAAAACAAAATCACTATTGTTTTCTAAAAAACATTCCTCTGCTTCATCTTTTTCATATATTTTACTAAAAGTTATAGCATTAAGACCAATAAGTAATATAATTATAATTTTTAAAAAAAACACTTTATTCATAACCATCATTTTTATTATGGATAAAGTTTAATATTTCATTTACAAAAATTAAAATATTTTTTATAATTTAATAAAGTGAGGTATTTATGAGAAAAGATAAAATTAATTATTATTTGGATATGGCTGAGGTAGCTTTAGAAAGAGGTACTTGTATAAGAAGAAATTTTGGGGCAATTATTGTCAAAAACGATGAAATTATTTCGACAGGTTATGTTGGTGCTCCAAGAGGGCGAAAAAATTGTTGTGATTTAAAATTTTGTTTAAGAGAAAAGATGAATGTTCCAAGAGGAGAACGGTATGAATTATGTCGAAGTGTTCACGCTGAACAAAATGCCATTATTTCCGCATCAAGAAAAGATATGATCTCATCTACTCTTTTTTTAGTAGGAAAAGACTACCAAACGGGAGAATATGTTGAAAATGCTAGACCTTGTGCTTTATGTAAAAGAATGATTATTAATGCCGGTATTAAAGAAGTTATAGTTAGAAATAATAAAAAAGATTATACTATAATAAACGTTAACGATTTTGTTATTAATGATGAATCTTTAGAAGGAGTTAAAGGATACTAAAAA
>CANRDM010000081.1 GCA_947629365.1 uncultured Bacilli bacterium | reverse complement strand
CCAACATTAAAGCCTTCTTTACTAGAAATTTTTACTTCATACATATCTTTAGTAATAAGCGTATCTTGGAATTTAACTTCCGAATTATTTAAATCATTAATACTAGTATTTTGTAAGAATTCTTCATATTCTTTTATTTTAGAGCCAAAAATTTTACCAACATTTTTATAATTAGGTTTTAAAGTAATATTCATATATTTATTTAAATCTTCTTCGCTTAAGACTTCTTTAACATTTAATTCTTCTTTAATAAGAGGGATTAAATCTGTAATCTTATCGTATACTTTTGATTCAATAATTGCTTCTTTTAAAGGTGTTCTAACTTTAATTTTAACATCTTCACGCATCATTCTGCCTAAAGAAATTAAGTTTCTAACTAAATCCATTTTTTCTTCTAATTTTAAATCAATTAATGATTCATCATATGAAGGAAAATCTTCTAAATGAACAGAATAATTATGAGTAAGTTTAGTATATATTTCTTCACTTATATAAGGTACAATTGGGGCAATTATTTTTGATAAACCAACTAATACTTCATAGGTTGTTATATAAACAGCTTTTTTAGAATCATCTAAATTACTACCCCAGAAACGATTACGGCATCTTCTTATATACCAGTTTGATAAGTCATCAGATACAAAACTAGTAATACTACGAACTACTTTATTTAATTCAAATTCTTCATAACCAGCACTTACCACTTTAAGTAAACTATTAAATCTTGACAATAACCATTTATCGATTTCTTCTCTTTTTGATACGTCAATTTGGCACTCATCAATATCAATATTATCAGTCGTGGCATATAAACTAAAGAAATTATAAGTATTTTTTAGTGGATTAAAGAATTTAGAGTATACTTCTTTTAAACCTTCTTCATCAAATTTAAGTGGTGTCCAAACTGGAGAAACATAAGGAATATACCATCTAACCGTATCGGCACCATATTTATCCATAATAGCAAATGGGCTGATAGCATTACCTCTTGATTTATGCATTTTTTGACCATTTTTATCAAGAAGTAATTCGTTAACTAAAACATTTTTATAAGGTGATATACCTTTAACAAAAGTAGAAATTACTAATAGCGAATAGAACCAACCTCTTGTTTGATCAATTCCCTCACTAATAAAATCAGCTGGAAATTGTGTTTTAAATAGCTCTTCATTTTCAAATGGATAATGATATTCAGCAAAAGGCATTGCCCCTGAATCAAACCAACAATCGATAACATCTTTAACTCTATTCATTACTTTACCACATTTAGGACAAGTAATATGGACATCATCAACATACGGACGATGTAAATCAATTGATTCATCAATATTTTCAATCGCTTTTTCTACTAATTCACTTCTTGAACCAATCATTTCATCATATCCACATTCACAACGCCATAAAGGAAGTGGTGTTCCCCAATAACGGCTTCTAGATATTGCCCAATCATTTAAGTTTTCTAGCCAGTTACCAAAACGTTTCTCCCCCACAAAAGATGGATACCAATTAACTTTTTGATTATTTTTAATTATTTGATCTTTTAATTTAGTAACTTCTAAATAAAATGATGGTTTAGAATAATAAATAAGTGGTGATTTACAGCGCCAGCAATGAGGATAATTATGAACCATTTTTTGCTTTTTAAATAATTTATCATTTTCTTTTAAATATTTAATTACTTCCTTGTCAGCATCAAAAACAAGCATACCCTTCCAAGGGCCTTCTGTATAGCAACCATCATCCCCAACTGGATTTAAATAAGGAAGATTATAATTTTTGCCAACAAGTGCATCATCAGCACCAAACGCAGGAGCAATATGAACAATACCAGTACCATCTTCCATTGTTACATAATTATCACAAGTAACAAAGAAAGCCTTTTTATTAACTTTTAAGAAAGGTAATAATTGTTCATATTCAGTATATTCTAAATCTTTACCTTGATATTTTTCTAATACTTTATAATCATCACCTAAGACTTTATTAGCTAAAGCCTCTGCTAAAATAAATTTATATCCTTGTGATTCAACTAACACATAAGTAGCAGTAGGATTAACACATAAAGCAACATTTGAAAGAAGAGTCCAAGGAGTTGTAGTCCAAACTAAAAAATAGACATCTTCTCCTTTTTTCTTCATTGGTACAATAACTGTTTCAACACTTATCTCTTCATAACCTTGAGCTACTTCGTGAGAAGCAAGACCAGTTCCACAACGTGGACAATAAGGAAGTATTTTACTACCTTCATAGAATAATCCTTCTTCAAAGAATTTCTTTAAAATCCACCATTCTGTTTCAATATAATTATTATCATAGGTAATATAACGATTGTCAAGATCAATAAATTGACCCATTTGATTAGTTAAATCCCTAAATGCTTTTTCATTTTCCCAAACAATATTCCTGCATTCTTCATTAAATTCTTTGATACCATATGCTTCAATATCGTTTTTAGTTTTAAAACCAAGTTTCTTCTCAACTTGTACTTCAACAGGAAGTCCGTGAGTATCCCAACCAATTTTTCTTAAAACTTTATAACCTTTCATTGTCTTGTACTTACAGAAAGTATCTTTTAAAAATTTAGATACCATATGATGTAATCCTGGCATTCCATTAGCAGTAGCAGGTCCATCATAGAATACCCAATAAGGGGCATCTTTTCTATTTTCGATACATCTATCTAAGATATTATCTTTTAACCATCTTTCTCTGATATCTTTTTCTACTAATGACACTTCTCGATCATCAAGACTTGCAAAATTTTTCATAAATTCCTCCTTATTATATAAAAAAGCTCATAAACAAAAGGACACAATTACGTGTGGTACCACCTTTATTTATGAACTTAATCACCTCATTTTATGGATAACGTCATAACCCGTTTTATTTTACTAAATTCAAATAAACAACTCCCAAGTGATATAAATTAAATTATTTTATTAGTTTTCACCGACCACTAACTCTCTTGAAAATTCATTTAATTTACTTGTCTTGTTCAATGTTTTTAAAAATTACACTTTAAATTATATGCAAAATTATCTACCTTGTCAACCAATTATTTATCGTATTCATCTAAAAAACTAGTATAAACTCCATCTTTTTTATAACCTAAAACGCAATTAATATTGATATTATTTAAAGAGGTAAAAATATTATTATCAATTCCTTTATGTTCACTTCTTAATTTTTTTATTAATCTTTTCATTGCTTCCCTTCTACCTATTTCACTATCCGGGGTATCTTCCTTATTTAAAGAGCAATTACTTAAGTAAGGACAAGCACAATTGATAAATTCTAAATTATTATAATTTCGCCACGCAATTATGGTACTTTCTTTAACTAAGTATAACGGTCTAATAAGCTCTAAACCTTTAAAATTATCAGAATGAAGTTTAGGAAGCATTGTTTTAACTTCCGCTCCATAGAACATTGATAAAAGAGTTGTTTCTATAACATCATCAAAATGATGACCTAAGGCAATTTTATTGCAACCTAACTCTTCGGCTTTGCTATATAAGTAACCTCTTCGCATTCTTGCACAAATGTAACAAGGGTTTTCGGAATTCAACTTATTAGCAACCGCAAATATATCACTTTTGAATTCTTCAAGAGGAATATTAAGCAATTTTGCATTATCTAATATTTTCTTTTTATTTTCTTCATTATAACCAGGATTCATTGTCACAAAGTAGACATCAAAATGAATTTTACCGTGTCTTTGTAATTCTTGAATACATTTAGCGAGTAAAAATGAATCTTTGCCACCACTTATACAAACCATTATCTTATCATTTTCCTTAATAAGTTCATAATCATTAATAGCTTTAGTGAACATCCGCCATATATCTTTACGATAAGTTTTAATAATACTTCTTTCAATTTCTTGATATTTTTCCATTATACCACCCAAATTCCACAAAAATTATATCATAAAGAAGTATATTTTTTAAACTTTTTTAGTATATTAATATTAGAATTAGGTGATCAAAATGAATCTTAAAAAAATGATTCTTATTAATACTATAGTAACTTTTCTTTTGTGCTTTCTAACACATTTTTTATATACTTTTCTTCCTAACCCTATATTCTCCATCTTTTTTCCTGTTAATGAAAGTATTTGGGAACATATGAAAATGCTCTATACAACTATTCTTTTAGCAAGTCTAATTGAATATTTGATATTAAAAAAATGTAATATTCCTTATAATAATTTCTTATTTACTGCCACTACAAAAGCTATTATAAGCATTCCTATTTATTTATTAATGTTTTTACCAATATATTATAACTTTGGCGAAATAATGCCTGTTACTTTTATTATCTTATTTATTACAATTTTAATTGTTAATATTATTGGTTATAAATTACTTCAATTAAAACCAATCAAATATCAAAAATCATTATCTATAGTCTTTATCATAATTATTTATATATTTATGACAATATTTACTTATAAACCACCTAAAAATGATTTATTTTTTGATACCAAAAATGAAAAATATGGTTTAAATGATTATTTAATTAAAGATTAGCTATTGTATTTATTCTGAATGTTAATTATCTCTTCTTCTTTTAAATTTAATATTTCACTTATTTCTTTTGTACTCATTCCTTTTGATAACAGTTT
>CANRDM010000080.1 GCA_947629365.1 uncultured Bacilli bacterium | reverse complement strand
CTTAAAGTTCGTTATAAAAAATTATTTAACATTAATTATTCCAAATTTGCCATCTTTTCTTCGATATAAAACCGAAACACACTCTTCAGATACATTTTTAAAAACAAAGAAATCGTGATTTAATAAATTCATTTGTAAAATAGCTTCCTCTTCATCCATTGGTTTAGTATCAATATCTTTTCTTTTAACAATTACATCTTCTTCTTCATCATCATTAATATCTTCTAAAACCATTACCGGTATTTCATCAGTATATCTATTTTTAAGTTTAGTTTTATTTTTTCTAATTTGTCCTTCTAATTTATCAACAACTAAATCAATCGCTGCATATAAATCTTTATCGGAAACTTCTGCTCTTAAAATAAATTTATTAAGAGGTATTGTTACTTCAATGGTTTGTAAATTATTTTTACTTCTTATTAAAGCTTTACATTCAATACTTTCAGCATCACCATAATATTTGTTAAGTTTACCAAGCTTTTCTTCAATATAATCTTTAATTGCTTTAGTAACCACTAACTTATCCCCTCTAATAGTAAATTTCATTCTATCACTCTCCTAATTAAAGTATAACATAAATTTTATAAACAAAAAAGTAGGAATATTCCTACCAAGACTTAAAAAACTACTTTTATTTTCTTACTTTTTATTTAGTAAGCATCTTTTGCTCTTCAACAACATCAATCGCTTGTAATCCTTTTGATGTTTCAATTAACTTAAAATTAACTAATGCACCTTCATTTAATGTTTTATAGCCATCTTTAACGATTGCTGAATAATGAACAAAAATATCTTCTAGATCTTCATATTCAATAAATCCATAACCCTTATCATTGTTGAACCATTTTACTTTTCCGTGCATACTTCCACCTCTTTTCTTCTTAGCCTTATTATGCCACAAACCATTTGTCTTTAGCAATAAAATTCGTGCGACAAAGTTCGACATTAATTTACACAGGCTTTTCTATGATAACAGAAATAAAGGCCTATTTAAACAGTAAATGCAACTATTTCAACGATTATAAATAATTCTATATAGAATATAATTTTCACTTTTTTCATAGAAATAATAGTTAATTTTTGCTTTATTTAAGACATTTAATAGTTCTAAATAATTTTTCCCATAAATAATAGTCTTTTCTTTATTAAGTAATTTAATTATCTTTAGTATTAAATCTTTATTAATATTATAATCATACATTAATATTTTTAAATTGCCATAATAATCGATATAATATAGATAAAAATAAGTATAATTATAAATGATATATAGTTTTTTCTTATCAATATTTAAATATTCTATTTCACTTATAAATTTAATCTTTTTATAATTTAATAACTCTAAAGTATCTTTAATAACCATCTTATCTTCTAAACTTAAACTTTTATTAATTATGACATCAATATTATTATTAAAGATATTATTATTTAGTTTATATTCTTTAATTATTTTATTAAATTTTTTAAGAAATTTTTCTCTATTAATAATTCTTCCCTTTTCTAATGTATCTTTATAAGGGAATACTTGAATTAACTTGTTAACTCTATTACTATATAGATTTATATAATCATCTAAATATAAATAATCATTCATTTAATCAATTCCTTTAAAAAATTAATCCCTTAAGGATTAATCTACTTTATAATCAGTTATTTTTGTCCCAATAAATTCTTCAGGATTTAATAGTTCATTATTATAATATACTTCTAAAAGGAATGTTTTTTTATTATTTAATATTTCATTATTTTTAGATGTACCTAAAACTTCCCCATTCGCTACATTATCACCTTTTTTAAAATTGATATTATCAAGCCCATAATAATACGTACGAAGATTAACAGAATGTTCAATAACTAAACATTTACCAAAGAATTCATCATTTAAGATATCTACTACTTTCCCATCAAATGTCGCTTTAACATCGAATTCATTATCACTAGCATATAATATTCCCGTATTAGGTAGATAAGTACTTTCATAATATATTAAACTTGTTTGTTGTCTTGCGGCATCGTCTTCTTTTTGATAGTAATGAACACTTATACTTGCACTTCCTTCATCAATAGGGCTACTTATGGTATTTGATACAGTATTTTCTTCGCCAATAACGGTTTCGATATCGCTATCTAAAATGCCTGTTCCATATTTATAATCTTTATCTTTTAAATTAATACTTCTTCCTAAAAAGATAACTCCAACAAAAACTGCAATAGTAATTAAACAATATAGCGTAGGTAAAACATATCCTCTAAGTTTTAATTTTTTCAAATTATTCACCGTCCTATTTAAAGTATGAACGGAAAAATAAAACTTTATACTTTAAATAGAACTTAATTTAACATTTTTATAATAATATGTTAATATTTCTTCATAATTACTACCAGCTTTAGCCATTCCATTTGCCCCATATTGACTCATTCCCACCCCGTGACCATAACCTTTGGTACTTACGACAACATTATTATTTATAGATATATCAAAATCAGTTGAACGAATACCAAGAAGTTTTCTTACCTCTGTTCCTTTAAAAACTTTATCATTAATTGTTATTTCATTAACACGATTAGTATTACTTCTTTTAATATTTTTAATCACAATATTATTGCAAGTAATACCTAACTTAGAACAAAATTCTTGTTTAGTAAATTCTTTAGTTACTAAAAAGTTTTTTAGTGATTCATTATCATAACTAGATTTAACACTATGTAAATATTCTTTGTCTTCACTAAAAACGAGGGAAGCATCTTCAGTATAACCATTACTCATTGCAAAATAGAATGACTCAATAACTTCTCCTTCATAAGTTAAAACTATACCTTTAGTCATATCTACGGCATTTTTAACTTTCATATAATATTTATCATAATCACTCCCCCACTTTTTTTGCATTTCTTCTTTAGTAATATAGCTTTGATTAGATATATCAGTGACTACATCATAGTTACCACTGCTATTATTCATCTTATAAACAGCATAAGTTCTTGAAGCAATAGCTTGAGCTTTTAGGGCTTCACTAGCAAATGATGCTGGCATTTCGGCAGCGACTACCCCAACTACATAATCTTCAAGATCTAACTTACTTATTTCATCATTTTTAGTATCCTTTATGGTAATACTTTTACTATCATCATCTACCATAAAAAAAGTAGTATTATATTTACTACTTACTACAACATATACTACACTTAATACTCCTGTTATTACTAAAAGTATTTTATTATTCATATATAGTCTCCTTTTTATAGATTTAAAAAATCATATACAAAGTTTGTTAACAAATAAGAAAGGGCAACACTTAAAACCATAATTAAAAGTCTTGCCTCAAGTACTTTACCTCTTTTCATAAATTTTTCAAAGTTTACTCCAGATAAGGTAAAAATACTCAGAAATAAAAATATGGCATATAAATAAACTTTATAATTCATTATATTCACCATTTTCATATTTTATGATTGCTTCAACTCTTTTTATTCTTCTTTCTAAATCTGGTTTAGGAGAGGTTAAAAAAGTCAAAGCAATTTCCTTTAAAGTTTCTATATCTTGCTTAGATCCAAGAGCTAAAACATTACAATCATTATGGCATCTTCCATCATATGCATCTTCTTTAGATAACGCTCTTACACATCTAATACCTTTAACTTTATTCGCGGCGATTGACATTCCTATACCATTACTACAAATTAGTATACCAAAACTATCCTTATCGTTACTTACGCATTCACCTAATTTAAAAGCAAATTCTTGATAATCATCAATTTCTTTATTATCTATACCAATTTCTAAAACTTGATAATTTTTTTCTTCTAAATATTCCTTTAAGTTTTTTTTGGCTAAAACTCCTTTATAATCTGCTGCTATATATACTCTCATTTTATCACCCTTAATAAAATTATAAGCATAAATTAATTTAAAGACAAGAAAAAAGAAGAAATTAATTTCCTTCTTTTGTAAAACCATATTTTTTATTGAATTTTTCAATATTACCAGTCTTAGATGCTTTACCTTGAGCACCAGTATAGAATGGATGACATTCACTACAAACTTCAACGTGAATTTCTTCCTTTACTGATCTTGTTTTAAATGTTGCACCACAAGCACATTTAACAACTGCATCTTTTACATCTGGATGGATATTAGCTTTCATAATTCTCTCCTTCCGCCATACTACTATAAAAATAGTATAGAAACTTCTTCGTTCTTAAGTATTATATCATATATTTAAAATACTGCAAGTATTTTAGTGTCTCCGGTAAAACATTCTTTTTCTTCTTTTTATGCTAGAAGAACTTTTAACATTGTTTTGCCCATCAATATTTTCCTCTACTATTTCTTCTTCAAATTCAAAAGGCTCACTAAAAATTCTAACTTCTTCACTATTCTTTGTATGCTTATATATACCATTTATTAAAGTTAAACTAAGTACAACAACAATAATCTTATTTACTTTTTTATTCATTTCCACCATCCCTAAGTGGTATCTATTATAACAATTTAATAGCTAATTTACAATATTAAATTGAATTAATAATCATATCTTGTGACTTTTAAATGAAAATGTCCTAATTTTAAATTAGTATTTTTTTGTAAAAATGTCCTGTTGAAAAATAATGTATAATTTTAAAATAATTCTAGTCGTTTTTAAGTAAAAATGTCCTATTGAAAATTATATTATAT
>CANRDM010000079.1 GCA_947629365.1 uncultured Bacilli bacterium | reverse complement strand
ATATTTACTATCTTCAAAATATTTAACTCTTCCCCCAATTAAAGAATAATAATTATCTTTATCACTTTTTTGTAATAGTATTTTATCATTTGTGGTTATTAAAGCCGCTACTCTTAAATTAAATTTAACTTCTTGTTCTGCATTTTTAAAAGTTATATCACTAGACATATTATCACATCCTTAATAATATTATACACTATTTTTGTTACATTTAAGTTTTAATTCATTTAAAATAAAAAATTACAAAGCATATATTTTGAGGGAGATGATTTAAATAAAAATGTTAGATAATATTATTTTAGATAATAGACATTTTTTTATTTATCGTAATCAAGATGATAATATTACATCTTTTTTAAAAACTTTAGAAGAAGAATATAAGATTTCGCTAGATTGTAATAAGCCTATAGTTATTAATTTAGATAAATATGGTTTACCTAAAGAAGTTAAAACTAATAATTTAGAAAATAATTATTTAAGTGTTTGCCATAGTGAATATTTAAATTTTACGATAATATATAATATTTTACAAAAATGTATTGAAAATATCCCTATTGATATTTTAAATAAACGTTTAGAAAGATGCTTCTTTATTGTTAACCGTTATAGCCATACATCAGAGGAAAATATCAATAATACTATTGACTTGTTAAAAATACTAAACGATTCAAGAGTTTTTTGGTTAGACTTTTATAAAACTTATGTTAATTTAGGCAAAGTAAAAAGTGTCGATTGTGTTAGATTTCCGTTCGTTGATTTATGTCATTTTATTGAGGTATTAAAACAATCTTTAAATATTAATTCATATTTTGCTATTTGTATAAATGATATTGATAATGTAAGTTTAATGTCTACTAAATATGTGAATGATTTAATTTTTAGTAGAAATAATACTAATCTTTCTATTAAAGTGTTTACTGATCCTCGTAAGTATGCGACTTATCTAACGACCACGGGAAAGTTTATTCAAAATGCTCGTGATTATGGAATTGTAGAACTTAATGCTTCTTATAAAAAAGAAATGGAAAGAACTAAAAAAAGATATGATATTAACTGACTAAAAGATATCTATTAATAGGTGAAAACAATAGTTACCATAAATAAAAATTATCCTAATAGGTATAATATGAAGTAGAGGTTCTGTACTTATGAAAAGTAAATATTTTAAATTAACTCTACTAATTATGAATATTATATTAGTGTATTTATTTTATTTAGTTATGAAGGGAGAAAAAGAAATAATGATTGATAAGTTTTATTTTACAAATAGTAATTTTAATTATATAGATGATCGAGATAGTAATGTTATATTAAGTTTAGAAGAAATTGAAGCTTATAATAAAGAGATAAGGAATAAAGCTAGTGAATTATATAATTTGAATGATTATTATAAATTATCTAAAGAAGAAATAAGTAAACTTATTTTAAGCTATGAACTTCCCTCTGGCAAAAAATATTATAATGGTTTATTAATTGATGATAAAACAAAAGAAGAAATACTAAGTAATCGTAATTTAGAAAATATTCAAGATATAAGTGAACCAATCCTTGGCATAATTGTTAAAAGAGCTAACTTAAGAAGTTTTCCTACTAATATTAATTTTTATGATTCCTTAGATTGCCCTGATTGTGATTGCCTACAAAAAACTGAATTATTAGTTAATACGGGAGTATTAATATTAAGCGAAAGTAGAGATAAGCTATGGTATTTTGTAGTTAGTCCTATATACATAGGATGGGTTTTAAAAGAAAATATTGCTTTAGCTAATTTAAATGAGTTTAATTTCTTTATTAATAACAATAACTTTAGTGTAGTTATAGCTAAAAGTATTAAATTAGATGATATTGTTTTAGATATGAGTGTTAAATTACCTAAATATAATGATAAATATATTTTACCAGTTAGAAATAAAGATGGTTATGTGGAGGGAAGAAATGTTTTAATTAATAGTGAAGATATCTATGATAACTATTTACCATATAATAAAGAAAATGTTTTAAAAGAAGCTTTTAAATATGAAGGAACTTTATATAGTTGGGGTGGATATAATAGTAATGTTGATTGTTCTAGTTTTATTAAAAATGTTTATGGAACATTTGGTTTTGTCTTTCCCAGAAATACTTCTAGTCAAAATCAAAGTGTTGGGGAAGTAATATCTTTAAGTAATAAATCAGATAGTGAAAAACTAGCATTAATTAAAGATACAGAACCAAGTTTATTATACCAAGAAGGGCACGTTATGCTTTATATAGGAATAAAAGATAATAAGTATTATATTATTCACGCTTCTGGTGAAGGTAGTGTACGCATTAATGTTTTAGATAATTCTAATTATTTAAAAAAGATTAATAAGTTAGTCTTAGTTAGAAAATAAAAATATTTAAAGATAGTTAATAATATGATAAAATATTAATAGAAATGAGGTTTTTAGATGAAAAAAAACATTATAACTATTAGTATTTTTTTATTAATAACATTACTTTTATATTACTTTTTATTACCCCCAATTAATTTGAGTAGTCCATTATTTTGGGCTTTCACTCTTTTTATTCTTTGTTTATATGTTTTTGTATCATCCACAGTGAATACTATTCTTGATAAAAGACTTTATTTTGAAATCATTCATAAGTATATTATATATGCAGTTGGTTTTTTAATCGTTATTATTATTTTAGTTAACTTTATTTTATCACCAATTTTCCAAGCTAAAAATTATAGTGAAAGAATAATGGTTAATGAAGGTAAAACATTTATTGAAGATGTTAAAGAAGTAGATTTTAGTAAAATACCTCTTATTGATAAAGATAGTAGTGAAAAACTAGGAGACCGAAAGATGGGCGAATTTACTTCTTGGGTTAGTCAATTTTATGTAAGCGATTTATATACACAAATTAATTATAATAATGAAATCATCAGAGTAACACCACTTGAATATGCTAGCATTATTAAATATTTTACTAACAGGAGTGATGGAATAAAAGGATATATTACTGTTGATTCTGTAACTGGTTCATCTTCTTTAAAGCAACTTGATAAAGGAATGCGTTATGTTCCAAGTGCTTTATTCTTTGAAAATTTATATCGAAAGTTAAGAATTAATTATCCATTTACAATCTTTGATGAAGAATCTTTTGAAATAGATAATGAAGGTAATCCTTATTGGATTGTACCAACAGTTAAATATAGTGGAATAGGTTTAAGAAAAGAAATAACGGGAGCGGTTATTTTAGACCCTATAAGTGGTAAATCAGAAAAATATGAATTAGATGAAATTCCTTCTTGGGTTGATCACGTATTTAGTGCTGATTTAATTATTGAACAAGTTGATGACTGGGGCGAATATCGTAATGGCTTTTTAAATTCAATCTTTGGTCAAAAAGATGTTATAAATACCACAGATGGTTATAATTATTTAGTTATGGATGATGATGTTTATTTATATACCGGTATAACTTCTGTATCAAGTGATGAATCTAACTTAGGCTTTGTTTTAGTTAACTTAAGAACTAAAGAAACCAATTATTATTTAGCGCCAGGAGCCGAAGAATATAGTGCAATGGCCTCAGCTGAGGGGTTAGTTCAAGAAAAAGGTTATGTTGCCTCATTTCCACTTTTAATTAATTTAAATAATAAACCAACTTATTTACTTAGTTTAAAAGATGATGCTGGTCTTGTTAAAATGTATGCCTTTATTGATGTTGAAGATTATCAAAAAGTTGTTGTTGGGGAAGCATCTTTAGGAATCGAGGCTGCCGCAAGTAAATATTTGAAAGAAAATAACTTTAATAAAGGTAATTTAATTACTAATAATATTATAATTAAAGATATCACTAGTGCTGTAATAGATGGAAATACTTATTATTATTTAACTGATAATGATAATAATTTATACTATGCCAATATCAATATTGCTAAAACTAAATTACCATTTTTGAAAAAAGGAACGGAAATTAAAGTAACTTACAATGATGGTGAAGTAAGAGAAATATTTAGTATGGAGGATTAATGGAAAAAGAAGAAATCAATAAAAAAATATATGCTCTTAATAGTGATGAGGATATATTAGAATTTATTAAAGAAAGAATTATTGAGTTAGAAAAAATTAGTAAAGAACAAACTGTTGGTCAAAACTATACAGATAGTTTTCGAGATTATATTGCATCGAATGTTCACTTTAAACCGGCCGAAAAAATCGGGGATGTTCATTGTCCAGATTTAGTATTTGATGACTATACTCCCTATCTTAATTTAATAAAGGAAATAAAAAAAGGCAAATGGTATAATGAACTAACTTTATTATCAACAATATTTTTTGTTATCAATGATTATTTAGGTAAAGGGGATGATATATCAACTCGTTTTTTCGTTTATGATAAACATAAACAAGATGGTTTTATATCAATAAAAGAAATAAAAGAAAATAAATGTGCATTTTGTTCAGAAATAAGTGCGCTTGCCCATAATATGTTTAAATTTTTAGGTATTGACTCTGAGTTCATCTGTGGTACTCGCGATAAAGAAAATCACGCTTATTTAATTTTATATCCTAATGGTTATGACAAGGTGCCAGCTGCTTTATATGATCCGTCATATTTTGTTTCATTTGTTCGCCCTGATGGAGAAAAATATTCCTTCGGTTATTACTGCGGTATGCAACCAACTGTTTTTGAAAATTTTAAAAGTGGGGAACCATTTAGACCAGATTTAACAAAGGTGGAGAATACATATCGTAAATTATATGGCTGGAATGGTTTGCTTGATGGCTGCCTTTTTGAAGGAGATACACCAGTATATACGTATGGACTTGGTTATTCTCATAATAGAAAATGAGGTTTTAAAATGATAGATATAGATAAATTAGAAGAAAATATTTTAAGTATTGGGAGGTCTCTTTGACATATCTAATTTAAAAGCAAAATTACAAGAATTAG
>CANRDM010000078.1 GCA_947629365.1 uncultured Bacilli bacterium | reverse complement strand
AAAGTAATTGCGGGTTATGATACCATTAAAGAAATATCAGAAGTAGGAACAGATAGTAATGATTTACCATTAAGTATGCAAAGTATGAAAACAGTAAGATTTGTAAATATTAAGGAAACTAATGAATAATAATTTTATCAAAATAATAAATATAATTAAAGCGATTATTATTAATATTATTTTAGGAGTTATTTATGTAAATCTTCAGAATTCAATAGCTAAAATATTTTTCACTCCTTTTGTTTTATGTGCTATATTAATGCTTTTTATGAGTATATCAGTTAAAAATTCAAAATTAGAAGCCTTATATTCAAAAATTTATAAGATCATCTTTTTATTTTATTGGTTTGGTTTTCTTCTTTTTTTCGATTATTTAGGTCTTAAACAAAATGAATTATCGATGGTTTACTTTTCTTTAATTTTTTGGTTAGCAGGGGTTTATATGATTTACAAAGAATTTTTTCAGAAAAAGTAAACTTAACTATTTGCAATAATAGCATATTTATAGTAAAATTTTATATAGGTGGTAAATAAAATGGAGAAGCGTAATAAGATAATATTAATTTTAATTATTATATTAACAGTAATTGTTTTAATATTATGTGGATATTTATTAATAAATCGTAATAATTTATGGGTCGATGACGCCAAAAAATTTAGAAATGAATATATGAAATTAAATGATCAAGTTAATAGTGATGGAGCAGTTTATCCAACAGTAGTTATAAGTGAAGATAATAATGTTAAATACTTAACAGAAAAAGACGCTGTGGAAATGCTTAAAGAAGGAACTGGTTTAATTTATTTTGGTTTTAATACTTGTCCTTGGTGTCGTAGTTTAATACCAACTCTTTTAGAAGTAAGTGAAAAGATGGATGAAACAGTTTATTATCTTGATATAAAAAATATTAAATCGACATTTGAAATTAAAAATGGTGAATTAGTTACAACAAAAAAGGGAACAAAATATTATTATCAATTACTTGAATTATTAGATGAACACTTAGATGCTTATTATATTACTGATGGTGAAGGTGGCGATTATGACACTTATGAAAAAAGAATTTATTCACCCACTTTAGTAGCGGTTAAAGATGGCGATATTACTGGCTTTCATACTGGTACCGTTTCTTCCCAATTAAGTGGTTATGATGAGCTTTCCAATGCAGAAAAAGAGGAATTAAAAAATATCATTATCGATTTAATAAATAGCAAAAATAGTAATTATTAAGTAAAGATTAAAAGGGATAATAAGGGAGAATTATTATGGCAAAAAAAGTTAAAAAAGTAAGTAATGTTGTATTAGAAAATGTAGAATTAAAACCTCAAGTTATTGGTCATATATATCAAAAAAAATCAAATTTAGGAAGAGTAATTTTTATCTTCGTATGTTTTATTTTAGTTGTTTATTATATTAATGATATTAGTGTTTTTATCAATAATTTGCTGGGAAGAAATACCGCCATCACGATTGGAGGAAATTCTTCAGGAAATAATAAACCTAATAATGTGCCAAATGGTGGTAATAATTCTTCAACTAAAGAGATTATTTATTATGAATTTAATAACAATTTAACTATTAGTGAAAGTAGTTTAGTATTAAATAATTTTAAATTAAATAATAATAAACTTACTTTTGATGCTAATAATAATACCAATGCCCTTGTTAATTTAACTAATAAAAAATATTTTTTAGAATTATATACGCAAAATAAAACTTTATTAGAAAGAATAAAAGTTGATTTTAATAGTATTGAAGCAGGTAGTAAAGTTAGTTTCAATTTAGATGTTAAAGAGTCTTTTTATTATATAACAATAGTTGAAAAAAGTGTTGATGATTATCCAAGTGTTAATTATCCATTTGAATCGGGAATTATGAGTTTTACTTGTAGCAAAAATGGTGAGCAAGTTAACTATACTTTTGCTAATGAAAAGTTAATTAGTTTAAAACATATTTTAAATGATAGTAATATAAATGATGCCAATTATTTAAATCGTTATAATAATTATGAACGTGAAGCAAATACATATAATAGTTTAGAAGGTTTTACGGCAACATTTAATGGAACCGATAATGGTTATACATTTATTGTTTCAATTGACTTAGAAAAAGTGGGCACTAATAATTTAAACAATAAATATTATTATGCTTTAAATACCGAACCTAAAGTAGTTAGTTTTGAAATGCAAACTTATGGCTTTACTTGCAAATAGAATATTATGGTGGTGGAATGAATATACAACTTAATGATTTTGAAGGACCTTTTGATTTATTACTACATTTAGTTAGAGTAGCCAAAATGGATATTTATAATATTAATATTAGTGAAATAATTGATCAATATTTAGATTTTATTAATAATATTGATTCTAACGATATTGATAGCGCTAGTGAATATTTAGTAATGTCTTCTGAATTAATTCATTTAAAAAGCAAAATGCTCGTTAATAAAGGTAGCGAAGAGGAAGAAGAAATAGACGATGATGAATATAAAATAAAAAGTGAAGAAGATTTAAAAAATAAATTAATCGAATATGAAAAATATAAAAATATGACAGAAACTTTTAAAGCTTTAGAAGAAAATAGAGCCCTTTATTATACAAAAGTACCAGAAAATTTAAATGAATATGTGGAAGACAATAAAGTAATTAATGGCAATGTTTCAATTGATGAACTTTTACAAGCTTTTTTAGATATGCAAAAAAGAATGGATTTAAAAAAGCCACTGACAACTAAAATTGCAAGAAGAGAATATAGTGTTAAGGATAGAATAAAAGAAATTCGAAAAATTTTGGATGAAAAAAAGCAAGTTGAATTTACCGAATTATTTGATATTGTAACTAAAGAGGGAATAGTTGTTACCTTTTTATCAATTTTAGATATGAGTAAAAACAGAGAAATAATGATAAAACAAAGCAATGTCTTTAGTACAATTATGATAGAAAGAGTTGGATTATAATGAAATTAGTCGGGGTATTAGAAGGATTATTATTTGTAATGGGTGATGAAGGAGTTACAATGGAAGATATTTGTAACACTTTAGAAATTAGTGAAGATAAAGCAAAAGAATTATTAATGATTCTAAAAAAGGAATATGAAAATGAAGGGCGAGGTTTAAAAATAAGTTTCTTAGGGAATGCTTTTAAATTAACAACCAAAAAAGAACATAAAGAATATTATCAAAAATTAGTTCAAACGAAAGAAGAAATATTATCTCAAGCCCAATTAGAAGTATTAGCAATAATTGCTTATAATGAACCGATAACTAGAATAGAAATTGATGAAATAAGAGGAATAAGTAGTTCTTATGTTATTAAGAAATTATTAAGTAAAGATTTAATAAAAGTATCAGGGAAAAGTGATCTTCCTGGTAAGCCTAATTTATATAGAACTACAAGAGATTTTTTAGATTTTTTTGGTTTAGCATCTTTAAATGATTTACCAGAAATTACAATAAATGATGAAACCGATTATAAAGAAGATTTGTTTCCTCATAAAGAAATTGATGAAAAATAAGTACAATTATCAAAAATTGTGATATAATTTACTTATGTTCTTGCTCGTATGGCGAAATTGGTAGACGCGATAGACTCAAAATCTGTTTTCTATATAGAAGTTTCGGTTCAAGTCCGAATACGAGCACCATTAATGTGTATTAAGTACCAATTAGGTACTTTTATTATTAAAAAAATGTAAGGTGGTAGTATGGCTAAAAGAAGAAAACACCATTTAAAAATTGGCTTTAAAGTATTGTTATTATTAATTGTATTAATTGGGATAATATATTTAAATAGAGATAATATTTTTAAAAGTAGTAATTCTTATGTAACAGAGTCAGTTTATAAAGATGATGTAATAAATGATATTATTGAGAATTTAAAATTAGATGATAGTTTAAGTACACTTGAAAAATTAAATATTTTAAAAGAATATAATAAAAAAATAGATGTTATTATTAAAAATTATGATAAATATCCAGAAACACTTTTGGAAATGTTAACAAGAGATTTAGATTTATTAGATTTTGTTATTGATTATCCAGATAGTGTTGGCAGCACTTATAGTGATGATGTTGGTAAGATAGATGATGATATACCTTTATTATTACAATGGGATAAAAGATGGGGATATGCTTTATATGGTGATAGTAGTGTAGCAATTGATGGTTGTGGTCCAACATCTTTAGCAATGGTAGTAGTAGGCCTTACCAAAGATAAAACAATGACACCAGCTAAAATAGCTAACTTTTCCCAAATAAATGGTTACTATTATCCTAATGTAGGTACAAGTTGGAATTTAATGACTGAAGGGGCCAATAAATTAGGTGTTAATAGTAGGGTTATAACTCTTTCAAAAAATAATATATTTACGGCTTTAGAAAATGGACACCCTCTTATTTGTAGTATGCGTAAAGGTGATTTTACCACTAGTGGTCATTTTATTGTTCTTGTTGGCTTAGAAGATGGTAAGATAAAAGTTAATGATCCAAATAGTATTAAAAGAAGTAATAAACTTTGGACATATGAGGAACTAGAGCCACAAATAAAAAACGTTTGGGAATATTATTTATAGGCTAATAAATTATTTTGAAAAAAAACTTATACATAATATAAAAAAGAAAGGAAATAAATATTATGTATAGAAGATTAAATTATCCAAATAATTATCCTGTAACTCCTTTAAATAATGAACGTTATTTCTTATTACCTTTTTTAGGAGGAGCTTTAATTGGTGGAGCAGCAGTCGGTTTAACCAGGCCAAGACCAATTTATAATGTTGCTCCAAATCCAGGCTATAATCAAGGATTTAATCCATATATGCCTTATGGTAATTATAGTTATAGTTATTATTATCCAACTTATGGTAGACCATATTAAGGGGCTGTCGCGAAATTAAATGATTAATTTCTTGACAGTTTCTTTTTTTTAGGTTTTACATAAGGAAATGCCT
>CANRDM010000077.1 GCA_947629365.1 uncultured Bacilli bacterium | reverse complement strand
AGATTTTATCAAAGGAATTTAACTAGAAAAGGTAATTATTCATTAAATATTGCTGCAAGGAATGCGGGAGTAAAAAATTTTGATCAATTTCATAATGCTGGTTATAGAGGATTATATAATGGTGAAACAGCGGATGATATAGCCAAAAGGAAAGGATTAAGATATCGAGAAGATATTTTAGATAATATGGGAAGTGAAGAACTTGCGGCCAATTTATTTAGAATTGTCCAAACAGAATCTAAGTTAAAAAGAGAAAACATTAATAATGAAAGTGGTGCTAATGAAGCCCATTATGAAGTTGGAAAAGAAGTACGTAATACAATTGAAAGATTAGGTGGAATAATGCCAGAAGATTTACCAACCCCAAAGAAAAGCCTTAAAGAATTAGAAAAAGAAAAAAATAAGTTAATAACTTAATAATTAAATACTATCAAGATTAATTTGTTTTATTTCATTAATTAATTTATTTATATCTTCTTTGTTATGAATTACTTTGTAAGCTAAATTATTAAGTTTAACAGCGTTTTTTAAAGAAAAAGTGTATAATTCTTCTAAAGAATAATTATATGTTTTTTCCTTGTTACTAGGATGATGCCAAGTATTTTTATTCATATTTAATATTTCATCATTTGATTCTTTAATTCTAAAAGTAGTATTGCTAAAGAAGTTATCATCTCTACTTAAAATAAAGTCAATAATTCTATATATTTTAGTTTTAATACCATAATAATCATTGATAAAATAACGATAAATATAATAACCATTATTATGAGATCTATTAAATATTTTACCAATATGCTCTTCATTATGAGTATTTAAAAAAGTATAATCTAATAAATTAATTAAATCATTATTAAATTTTAATTTAGGAATAAGAGTTTTATAAAGACTATTATGCCACTTATCATTAGAAATATATTTATATAAATAAGAATCAATAATGAATTCTATTTTAGTGTGGGGTATATTTAAATTATCAACTTGGGAATTAATAAAGGGATGAATAATTGTATCTAAAGTATAATGATTAATAATACCATAAATCATATTGGTACAAATAGAGTTGTCTTGTAAATTATTTTCTTTAATATAATTAATGGCATTAGTAAAGAATAAATCTATTTTCTTTTTATGACAACGAATACCAAAGTCACGATAATATTGCCATTTAAAATGATAATAGTATAAATTATCAAAACCTTGATTAAACATATTATAATAATTTATATTTTCTTTAATTTCTTTTTGTAAATTTTTATTTACTTTATTTAATACATTTTGACCAAATGTATAATGAGTATATAATGCTGGCATAATAACATCTCTTTTCTAATAAAATTATAACAAATTTCACAAAATTATCACTAAAAATATATAAAAATTACAATAAAAAGAGATATATTTATAATGTTTCTTGTGGTATAATTAGATTTAGGTGAATAAAATATGGGGTCAAAGACATTTAAAACCTTAGATGAACAAATTGAGATACTAAAGGATAAAGGTTTAGTAATTGATGATATTGATTATGCCAAAGAAATCCTTCTCCGTGAAAATTACTTTTTTTTAAGTGGCTATAGACATTTATTTTTAAAAGATGATGGCAGCCGTAAATTCATTAAAGGAACTAACTTTAGAGAAGTTTATAGTATGTTTTCTTTTGACCGTCAATTAAGAAATATTTTATTCAAAAATATATTAATTGTGGAAAATAACTTAAAAAGTATATTATCTTATGTAATGAGTAAAAATCACGGCTTTAAGGAACAACATTATCTGAATGCCGATAATTTTGTTAAAGATTATAGTAAAGGAAGACAGATAAATGATTTACTGAGAAAAATGAAAAGACAAATAAACGTTAATGGTAAACAACACGCTGCGACAAGCCATTATATGGTAAATTATGGTTATATTCCTCTTTGGGTTGTTGTTAAAGTCCTATCTTTTGGAATTGTGGGAGAATTATATTCAGTCTTACAAAAAGATGATCAACAAGAAATAGCTAATATTTATAAAGTATCAATAAGAAATATGATAGATTATTTACCAATCTTAGCTAATTATCGTAATTTATGTGCTCACGAAGATTTATGCTTTAATA
The DNA here is from genome assembly GCA_947629365.1 of uncultured Bacilli bacterium. Classification (GTDB taxonomy): domain Bacteria; phylum Bacillota_I; class Bacilli_A; order RF39; family UBA660; genus SIG200. The sequence goes on along the minus strand of CANRDM010000077.1, from coordinate 3,015 downwards.
ATAAAACACATAAAGGAATAGAAAGAACTAAGTATCACGATTTATTAAATATTGAAATTAATGAAGATGGTGAGTATGCTTGTGGTATCAATGATTTATTTGCTATAATTATTATAATGAAACAATTATTAAAAGATGAAGATTTTGTCTTAATGATGAATGAAATTAGTTATGAAATAGATATTTTAGATGGAAAATTACATACAATTGAAATTGAAAAGGTATTAAATGTTATGGGATTTCCTTTAAATTATAAAGAGATTGTGAGGATTTAAGATATGAAACAAAATAGTGATTCAAAAACAAGAGTAATAGTATATACAATATTTATTTTGATGTTAGGAATATTTTTAGCATATGGCTTTATATACAAATTTCCTAAATTATTTCAAGAAACAGTAACTAAAATTGAAAAAGATGTAACTGTTACAGATTATGGCATTGCTGATGCTGTAGATAAAGTATATGATTCAGTTATTATTGTATCTAATTATAAGAATAAAGAATTATATGCATCAGGTAGTGGTTTTGTTTATAAAGAAGCTAATGATAAATTTTTTATTATAACTAACCATCACGTTATTGATGGTGGAGATAGTTTTAAAGTTACTTATTCTGATGGAGAAGAAGTTGAAGCTGTTAAAGTTGGTAGTGATAAATATGCTGACATAGCTGTTTTGGCTGTTCCTGTTAAAGAAGGTATTAAACCTGTAGAGATTGGTGCAACAGAAGATTTAAGAGTTGGTGATACAACCTTTACAGTTGGAGCTCCCCTTGATTTCGTTTATTCTTGGACAGTTACAAGAGGTATTATTTCTGGTAAAGAAAGATTAGTTGAAGTATCTATTAACAATTCTAATGATTCCGATTATGTTATGAATGTTTTACAAACTGATGCTGCCGTTAATAGTGGTAACTCTGGTGGACCTTTATGTAATTCAAACGGTGAAGTTATTGGGGTTATATCTGCAAAGATTAGTAGTACTGGTGTTGAAGGAATGGGCTTTGCTATTCCTATTGAAAATGCTATAGAAAAAGCTGAAGGAATCATAAATGGTGATGAAAGTGAATATCCTAATATAGGTATTCAATATGTTAATGTTTCAACCGCTCTTCGTAGTAGTGACTATTATTTCTCATATTATTTAAGAAAAAATAATATTACTGCCGGAGTATTGGTAATGGATGTTACTAAAAATTCAGCAGCTGAAAAAGCAGGACTTAAAACAATGGATGTTATTACGAAAATAAATAATAAAGAAATTAGTAATGTTGCTTATTTAAGATATGAATTATATAATAAACACGATATTGGTGATACAGTTAAATTGACTGTTATAAGAGAGGGAGAAGAAAAAGTCCTTTCCCTAAAGATTACTAATAGTTAGAAAGGCTTTGATAAAATGGATAATGAAGTTAAGTTCTCAACACGTTTTGTTGCCTATCTTCTTGATATTTTGCTTATTTATATAGTAGCGGGTTTCCTATTAAATACTCGGCTAATTAATCCAAATTATGATAAATATATGGATACGCAAGAAAAATATACTGAATTAGTAGAAAATGCAAGTGAAGAAAATATGAATGTTCTAACAGATGAATTTAAAGATATTTTTTACGATTTAAATAAGTATGGTGTTGCTTATAATATTGCGACATTAACACTTTTATTATTATACTTTGGTGTTTTTCAAAAGTTTAATAATGGTCAAACTTTAGGTAAGAAAATTATGAAAATTAAAGTTGTTGATAATAAAGATGGAAATAATGTAAGCTTACTTAAATTTATTATTAGAACTATACCAATGCAATTTATTTATATTGGTTCAGTATTAACTTTATTATTAAATTCTATTTTAGTTTATATTTTAAATGGTACCAAATTTTTATATGCATACAGTCTAATAGTAACAATTGTTGGCATTATAAATATTGTTAGCTTCTTATTCATTATCTTTAGAAAAGATAAAAGAAGTGTATCAGATTTAATTGTAAATACTAAAGTTGTTAAAGAATAAAATACCTAAATGGTATTTTTACTTTTTAAGTAGTAAAAAAAATAAATTTTTGGAGGTTAAAGATGAGTGAATTAAAGAATAAGAAAAGTTTAGTTATTTATTTTTCAAGAGCAGATGAAAATTATGCAGTAGGATACATTGATAAAGGAAATACGGAATATATTGCTGAATACGTAAGGATGCTGTTAATGCCGATTTATTTAAAGTAGAACCTACAATACCTTATAGCAAAGAATATAGCAAATGTATTGAAGAAGCAAAACAAAGAGTAGGAAATGCCCCGATAAAGAATAAAATAAATGATATTTCTAAATATGAAGTAGTTTATATTATGACACCTGTATATTGGGGAAGTTATGCACCAGAAATAGAAACAGCCATAAAAGATTTAGATTTTACTTATAAAATAATAAGAATTGTAACAACACACGAAGGATCAGGTTTAGCAAATGTGGTAGCAGATATTAAAAAAATTTGTAAAGGAGCAAATATTTTAAATGATAGTATTGCAATAAAGGGAACTGATTGTATTAATGCAAGGAGCAAAATAGAAAATTGGATTTAATAAGATGAATACAATTTAGAAACTATATTATGGAATTTGATAAAGATAATGAACTTTTAAAACAAGCAAGAAATGCTCATATATGTTGCTCACATAATAGAGATAACTTACTAAAAGTAAATAAATGTGGGTGCTTTTATTGTTTAAAAATATTTGATCCTAAATTAATAACCGATTGGTGTGATGATAATACTACAGCAATATGTCCTTTTTGTGGAATTGATTCTGTAATTTATGAGAATCAAATTTATCCTATTAACAAAAAATTTTTAAAAGCAATGAAAAAAGAATGGTTTTGATTAGAAAAATAATCCTCCTTTTCATAATTATATCATTACCTCATTTAGAAGTGTGCGGACAATAAGCGATATTAATTGTCATCAAAATAGAGATGTGATAAAATATTTTTGTGATTAATTATGAAAAAATTTT
>CANRDM010000076.1 GCA_947629365.1 uncultured Bacilli bacterium | reverse complement strand
GCTTTCTTAGGTGTAGGTAATGTTTCTAACCCCAAAACAAGTGGTTATCATTTAGAGTTTATTTTAGATAAAGAAACAGATGCTAAATATATAGCTAAATTACTTAATTATTTTCATCTTAATGCTAAAGTTATAAAAAGAGGATATAAATATATTGCTTATATTAAAATGAGTGAGAGTATTAGTGATTTAATCAAAATGTTTAGGGCTATTAATTCATTATTTGAATTTGAGGATACGAGAATATATCGTGATCATAAAAATATGGTTAATCGTCTTAATAATTGTGAACTTGCTAATCAAGAAAAAACGATTAAAAAAGGTTTAGACCAATTAGAAGATATAAGCTTTTTAGAAAAAAATAATTTAATACCTCTTTTGGATGAAAAAATGCAATTAGTGATTACTTACCGTAAAAAATATCCTGAAGTATCATATCAAGAACTGGCTCTTATTATATCTTTAGAAACAGATTATAAAGTTGGTAAATCAGGTATTAATCATCATTTTCGTAAATTAAAACAAATAAAAGAAAGTTATTTAAATAAAGAAAAGAGATAGTATTATGGATATAATAACAGATGTTACTTTAGTAAGTACCAATATAAATAGAGATTTATTAAAAAAATATCAAGACTATTATGTAATTGATAGAAGTTTTAAAGTAGAAGATTTGTTAAATAAACAAAAAATTATTTTCTTTAATGTTTTTAATGAATTAGAAGAAGATAAAATAAAAGAAATATATAAGTTACTTATAGATCATAAGATATTATTTATAAATTATACAAATAATATGGAAGAAGCTTTATTAACTAAGTATTTAATTATTTATGATAAAGAAAATATTTTAATTGAAGGACCTACTATGGAAGTTTTAAAGAATGAAAAACTATTAAAAAGAATTGGGTTATCGCTTCCTTTTATGGTTGAATTATCCCTTTTATTAAAAGATTATAATTTAGTTGATAAAATATATTTAGATAATAAAACTTTGAAAGGAATATTATGGAAATAAATAGTTTACTGCAAGAATATGAAATAATTGGTTTAATTAGTAGTTATGAATTAAAGATAAAAGATGGTTATGTTAAAGATTTAAATATTAAAGATATATCAAAAGCTTTAAAAATGGTTCTTTTAGATGATAGTTATTTAGATAAAAAAATAAGTGATTTAACTTTAAATGAACAATTTAAAATTGATTTATTAACTAAATTAAATAATGATCTTATAATAGTAGGAAATTTATCTAAATATTTAAATTACAAAGATATTGAATATATTAAAAAATTATTGTTAAAATTAAATAATAGTTATCATAAAAAAATTGTTGTTATCGATAAAGATATTAAAGTATTTTTTAATCTCGTTAAAATGGTTGTAGTTATAAAAGATAAAAAGATAATTTATAAGACAAATGATTTTTTTGATGATAATTTATATAAATATACTAAATGCCCTAAAATCGTTTCTTTTATTAATGATGTTAATTCTTCAGAAGTTAAATTAAATAAAACAGTTGATATATATGAACTCATAAAAGATATTTATCGGAGTGTTTAATGAAAATAAAAATGGTAATTAGTTATGATGGTTCTAAGTTTAAGGGCTTTCAAAGACAAAATAATGTAAGAAATATTCAAGGAGAATTAGAAAAAGTTTTAAGTAATATATATAATGAAGAAATATTAATTAAAGGGGCTGGACGAACTGATCGCGGGGTTCACGCTAAAGGCCAAGTAATTCATTTTGAAACAGATAAAAAAATAAAAAATTTAAAATACAAATTAAATAAATGCCTAAAAGATATTCATATTAAAAAAGTAAAAAGAGTTAATGATAATTTTCATTCACGTTTTGATGTTAAAGAAAAAGTATATTTATATAAAATCGATCTGTCTGGTAAAAGAAATAATGATTATTATTTAAATATTAGTTATTATTTAGATCTTGATAAAATGAAAAGAGCTAGTAAATTATTTTTGGGTACCAATGATTTTTGTAATTTTACCGCTGGTTATCGTGATGATTATACTAGTACAATTAAAAAAATAAAGATTTGGCAATTTAATAAAATTATTTATTTAAAATTTCAAGGATATGGTTTTTACCGGTATATGGTTCGTAATTTAGTTGGAGCTTTAATAGAAGTAGGGAAAGGTAAAGTAAATGCCGAAACTATAAAAATGATGCTTAAGAGAGAAACAGAAAAAAGACTTCCTACCGTAAGCCCTAATGGTCTTTATCTCGTTAAAGTAAAATATTAATTAAAAAATTTTAAATTTTTTTAAAAATTACTTGACAAATTATGGTGTTTTTAATAAAATGATATTAACAAGTAATTAATAACTTGTTAAAAAATATCTTTTGTTATTAACAAAAGATTAAAAACAGGGAAAGAAGAGGATAGTATGTTTGATGGTAAAAAAACAGCAGATGAAATAATTGCATTTATTAAAGATTATTATGAAAAGAATAACATTAAAGGGGTTGTTGTTGGCATTAGTGGGGGAAAAGATTCAGCTGTTGTGGCTGGCTTATTTACGAAGGCTTTAGGTAAAGAAAATGTTACAGGTATTTGGATGCCTTGTCATTCTAAAGAAGAAGATAAAAAGAATGCAGTAGATTTAGCTAATCACTTTGGCTTTGAATTAAAAGAATTTGATTTAACTAATCTTTATGATAGTTATTTAAACCAAGTAATTGCGTTATATGATCCAATGATAGAAGATTTAGTAGATTCTAATATCAATATTAAACCTCGTCTTAGAATGGCAACTTTATATTATAATGCTGCTTATTTAAGTAAGAAAAATAAAGGTCTATATTTAGTTGCGGGTACAAGTAATAAGTGTGAAATATATGTTGGCTATTTTACTAAGGGTGGCGATAACATTGCTGATATTCAAGTTTTAGCTGATTTAACAGTTGATGAAGTTATTCTTGTTGGCGAAGCAATTGGAGTTCCTGATCATATCGTGCATAAAACACCTGATGATGGTTTAAGTGGCCTTAGTGATGAAGATAAACTAGGCGTTAAATATAGAGAAATTGCTGATGTCGTTGATAATAATGGGGAAAAGACAAGTGAAGAAGCAAGAAAAAGAATTTATAATTTACATCAAAGAAATGCCCATAAATTTTATACCCCAACATTTAAAAAAAGTTAGGAGTAACTAATGAAGATAGGTATTTTTGGAGGATCTTTTAATCCACCCCATCGAAATCATAAAAGTATTGCTCTTGATTTAATTAGTAACGGATATGTTAATGAAGTTATCTATGTACCCACTGGTAATAAATACAATAAGAAAGATTTAATTGATGCTTTTGATAGAGTAGAAATGTTAAAAATAATGACTAGAAACAATGAAAATTTATTGGTGGCAGATTATGAAATTAAAAATGTATTAACTTATACCTATCAAACTTTAGATTATTTTAGAAATCTATATCCAAATGATGAAATATATTTTATTTGTGGAACCGATAATTTAAAAGAAATAACTACTTGGAAAAACTATGAATATATATTAAATAATTATAAATTATTAGTAGTTAAAAGAAATAATGATAACATAAAAGATATTTTGAAAAAATTAAATAAAAATAGTATAATTATAACTAATATAATTACACAGGATACTTCTTCAACTAAAATTAGAAATAGATTAATAAATGGTGAAGAAGCTATAGATTTGGATTCAGAAGTGCTAAATTATATAAAAAGAAGAAAGTTGTATAGTAAAAGGTGATTAAGTGGAAGAAGTTATTGAATTATTAAAAAAGCAAAATAAAACAATTAGTACAATGGAATCTTGTACAGGAGGTTATTTAGCAAATACTATTACCAATGTTGAAGGGGCAAGTCAAGTTTTTAAATTTGGAGCGGTAACATACGCCAATGAATTTAAAATTAAGATGGGTGTTAATAAAGATATAATAAGTAAACATTCAGTTTATAGTACGGAAACTGCTGCGGAAATGAGTAAAAATATTTCTAAATTTACTGATTCAGATATCGGTATTGGTATTACAGGGGAATTAAGTTTTACAAAGGAAAAAGAAAATAATTATGTTTATGTAAGTATTTATGAAAAAGCTAAAGATACATTTGTTAATAAAAAAATTACATTAACAAATAAGTTACGCTCTTTAAATAAAGAAATAATTATTGGAGAAATAATTGAAGAATTAAAATTAATATTAAAAAAATAAAGAAGGTATTTTAGTGAAGAATGATAATTTATCTAAAAATAATTTTAAAAAAATGATATTTAAATATTATGGCATTAAAATAAATAAAATAGAAAAAATTGATCATTCTTTTTCTGATTGTTATATTATATTTGGTGATAATAAATATTTTGTTAAAGTATTCAATAACTTAGAAGATGTTAAAAGAATAAAAAGAGAAGATGAAATATTAAACACTTTAAGAAAAGAAGGCTTTAATGTTCCAAGTATTATTAAAAATAAAGATGGAGATATTTATATAAATATTTTTAATCACTATATGTTTTTAGAAAAATTTATTGAAGGTATATCTTTAGAAGATGTTATTTTAGAAGATAATGAATTAATTAATACAGCTAAAATACTTGGCAAAATCCATAAAGTATTAAATAAGAGGTATGAAGATATTAATAAAGAAGATTATTGGCAAAACTTAAATGTTGAAAAAGAATTTAATGATTTAAATAATCTTTTAAAGTATTTAGATAATTTTCCTAATAATTCTAATATTGAATTAATTAATAAGGCCATTAATCATAAAATAAGAATGCTCCCTGAGCTTAAAAAAATGAATACTATTTTTAATGGTTTAACTTATGTAATGACAAATGGTGATTATTCAAAAAGAAATTTATTAAAAGATAATAATGGCAATATTTATTTATTAGATTTCTCTGATGCTAATTTATATCCCGCTTCTTGGGAATTAATAAGATCATTTTTTATTTCTACCGAAGCTTGTAAGAATGGAAATGTATTTAATTATGATTTGTTTTGTAAATACGTTAGAGCTTATTTAGAAGAATTTCCTTTAAATACAAAAGATCTTCAGTTAATGCCTTATTTATTTTTATATCAAATTTTAACTAGTAATTATCGTTATCAAAAGTATTTAGAAACTAATGATAAAAAATATCTTGACTTTATAGAGTGGAAAGAAAATATGAGTTATTTTTTAGAAGAAAATGCTTCTAAAATTAGCAATTTAGTTTTAGCAAATAT
>CANRDM010000075.1 GCA_947629365.1 uncultured Bacilli bacterium | reverse complement strand
CCTTGAGGAATTGTTAAATTTAAAATAAAATTAGGATATGTACCAGTTATACTAGCAGCAGCCATACTTCCTGGTAATCCTGTCGTTACTGTACCTATTGTAAATGTCACGTTACCTGGAACAACATTTCTTTGAGCTGGACAGCAACACGCCACGGGACGACAATTTTTATTATAGTTGGCAATTATGCATCTCGCTCTTTCAACGTTATTCATTTTTCCCTCCCTCTACTATAAAGTATGAGAGAATTTCCTTTGTGCAAAGTTCAAATAACTATATTATATTAATTTTTTTAAATTTTGATAACATTTTTCAAAACTTTTTAAAAATTTATCTAATTCTTCTTTAGTGGTTAAATAAGATAAACTTATTCTAATACTACTTTTACTTCTTTCCATATCTTTTGTAAGTTCATAAACACTTAAAGAGTAACTATCATCATCACTACACGCTGTTTTAGTAGAAATATAAATATCATCTTCTTCTAAAGCGTGCATCATTGTTTCAGCTTTAACACCTAAAACGCTAATATTTAAAATATGCGGAATAGAATAATCATTACTATTAATAATAACATCAGAATATTTTTTTAAATTTTCTTTTAAATAGTTATTTAATTCTTTAACATATTGATATTTTTTCTCTGTATCAATCATTTCTAGGCGAAGAGCTTTTGCAATGGAAACAATTAAAGGGTGTGCTGGTGTTCCACTTCTATAAATAGTTGTTGATTTACCGCCATTAATTAAAGGTTCTAACTCTATTTTTTCTTTTTTAATTAAAACACTTATACCTTTCAAGCCATAAAACTTATGAGCTGAGAATATGGCTAAATCAACATTTTCTAAATTAATATTAACTTTTGTAATACTTTGAGTTAAATCAACACAAAAAAAACATTGGTAATTTTTTAAAAGATTAGCTATTTCTTCAATCGGATTTAAAATACCAATCTCACTATTAACCGCAGTAATAGCTACTAAAATAGTATCTTTTCTTATTAATTTTTTTAAATCTTCCAAATCTACTATTCCTTCACTAGTAGTTTTTACATAAGATATTTCATAACCTAACTTTTCTAAAAATTTTACTGTTTCTATAACTGATGAATGTTCAAACTTTGTTGTAATAATATGTTTACCTCGATTTTGATATTTAAAAGCAATACCTTTAATAGCTAAATTATTTGCTTCTGATGCACTACTTGTATAAATTATTTCTGATGGTTTAACATTTAATAAACTAGCTATTTGTTCATTACAAGCGTTAATTAATTTATTAATATTTTGACCTAATTTATGTAAGCTATTAGCGTTACCAATATAAAGAAGACTAGCTTTATTAAAACTATCTAATACTTCCTTTTTAACTGGTGTTGTTGCACTATAATCTAAATATATCATTATAACCTCTTTTCAAAAGTAATTATAGCAATGAATATTTAAATATGCAAGGATAGAAATTTTCAGTTTACATTTCGTCATTTTTAAGTTAAAATATTAACTAGAAAAGAGATGAGAAATATGAACGAAGTTGGCAAAAATTTAAAAAGAATAAGACTTTTAAAAAACTTATCATTAAAAAAAGCAGGAATGCTTTTGAATATGTCAGCTCCCGCTGTTTCAAAATATGAAAAAGGTGAAATAGTTCCTAACTCCCAAAAACTAATTGAATTTGCTAATGCTTATGATGTAAAAGTTCTTGATTTATTAAAGGTATATAAGATACCTCAAATGGAATTTAAAAATTTTCGAAAAAGACGTAGATTACAAGGGGAAAATTTGGCATTATTAAAAGAAATTATTCAAAACAAAGTAGCGGACTATCTTGAAGTAATTGAATTACAAGAATTAAAAACAAATAAAAATAAAATTAAAAAATATATATGTAATAGCGAAAATGATGCAGAAATGTCTGCAGAAGAATTTAGAAGGGACTATAAATTATCAACTAATCAACCTATTCCCGATTTAATAAATACTTTAGAAAATATAGGTATTATAATTATTGAAATAGATAATCCTAATGGAAAATTTTCTGACTTTGATGGTTTTAGTGAATTTGTTAATGATATTCCTTTTATTGTATTATTAAATAATATAGATGGGGAAAGACAAAGATTTACTATTGCTCACGAACTAGGCCATTTAGTTTTAAATATTAAAGATGAGAATTTAGATAAAGAAAAAATATGTAATAAATTTGCTAGTTGTTTATTAATGCCAAAAGAGGCCGTAATTAATGAATTTGGCATAGCCAGAAATCACTTAAGCTTTTATGAATTAAGAGCATTTAAAAGTGAATATAAAACTAGTATGGCAGCAATTATATATAGATTAAAAGAATTAAATATTATATCAGAATACTTATTTAAAAAAATTAATATTTCCTTTAGTTCAAAAGGATATAAAAAGGGCGAACCATTTCCTATTGAAGTAGAAAAATCATATCAATTTAAAAGACTTGTTCATAAATTAGAAGTAGATAACATCATATCTTTAAATAAAGCGTGTGAGTTATTAGGGATGACTGTAAATGAATATAACAACGAAGATAATAACTTCAGATATTAAGAGTATTTGAAATATTAAAAGGACTCAGTTCATAACTGAATCCTTTTAATTATTCATAAATACAAGTATATTTTAAGTTATCCATATAATATGCTTTTATATCACTATATCTACTATCACCAAATTGACTTCTAACTGAATCATTATCCATCTTTTTATTAATAGTAATCATCTTTTCAGTATCATTAAATTCTATATCACTACTAGTTACATTATTTATAGTAATGCTTTCACCTTTTTGATAACTATCATAATATGTATTATATTCTGTTTCATCACTAAATGTAAAACTATATCTTTCAAAACCTAGACCACCATATACATTGCCATTTTCTGGATGCATTGATATACCAAATTCATAAGACGCTACCATTGTAGCAGAAGTATCAGTAACATTTTGTTCATTAGTACTACATTTTAAATAACCTTTAATTGGTAACTCTGTTACATATAATTTACCAGATGTTTCAACTTCTTTATTACTTGCTGATACAGCTTTTATTTTTACATCATATTCACCAACAGCACTTAAATAATTATTAACTTCATCACTATTAGCAAATTCATAAGTATAACTTGGATCAATCATAAATTCACTAACTTCTAGTGTATCACCAACAGCTTTATAAACATCTTTAACTTTTAGGCTATTAACTTGCGTACTTCCTTCAACAACAGTTATTTCTCCAGTTTTAGTTAAGTTTCCACATTTAACAGTAAATTCATAAGTTCCTACTTTGGTATTATCAATATTTGACTTATCAAAAGTACAATTACTTGCTCCCGTAATAGTGGCAAGATCATTATCTTCTGGTATTGCTTCATTTAAACCAATTTCTAAACTATGAATTTCAATATTAACTTTATTACCATTATTTAATATATTAGTATATTTTAATATATAATAAGTTCCAAAACCAATAACTCCTAAAATAAGAACAATTATAATAATAAATAGTAATTTATTTTTCTTTTTAGGACTATTCATCATTTCATTATTAGAATCCATTATTGGTGGATTAATATTTACTCCATCATTAGGATTAGGTATAGAAAAATTATTCATACCATCATTTATTGGTGATGGAGGAGTTAAATTATCATTATTAGGAATATTACTAAAGTTATTATTTGGTGTAAAAAATTGTCCACCTTCCATACTCATATTATTACCCACATTACTATTTGCACTATATGTAGGTGTCTCGTTATTAACCGGACTTACAGGTGTACTATCTAAAGTATCAATACCACTACTAACATTATTATTAGGCATCATATCTGGACTTGTTGAAGTACTACCTAATACAGTTCCATTTAAATTGTTATTTTCGTTATTCATCTCTTTGCCCCTTTTACTACTATAATAATTATTATATACTTAATTATATAATTTTTCAACTAATTTTTTAAACTCTTCTCCCCTAGTTTCAAATTTATCATATTGATCCCAAGAAGCAGATGCTGGAGAAAGTAAAACGTTTTCCCCATCTAAAGCATTTTCCTTTATTTCATCCATTGCCTTACTTAATGTATAACACTTGACACATTTTAACTTATTATGATTAGCATAATCCATAATACGATCTGTTACTTCACCAATTGCATAGATACATTTTACAATACCCATTTCTTTATTTAATTCATTAAAATCTTGTTTTCTTTCTTTACCTCCTAAAATTAAATGAGTTTTCTTCTTCATTGTCTTTAGAGCAATTAAAGTACTAGTTGGGTTAGTAGCTTTTGAATCATTAAAGAAATTAATATTACTTTTACTATCTACTATTTCAATACGATGTTCAACACCCTTAAAATTACTTAAATAATTTTTAATTATTTCTTTATCAAAAGCAAATTCTTTTAAAGCAAGTAAACAAGCTAAAATATTTTCATAATTATGATTACCTTTAATTTTTATATCATCTAATTTAATAACTAATTCATTATCTATATATATCCCTTCATCATTATAATAATTATCTTTACTATTAAAATATTTCTTTGTAGATAAAATATCTTTAGTTAAATCTAGGGAATCAGTATTTCCTTCATTAATAATAGCTATATCATTTTTAGTATGATGATTAAAAATCTTTTTCTTAACTTGTTTATAATTTTCATAATTACCGTGATAATCTAGATGTGTTGGACATAAATTAGTAAGAATAGATATATCTGTTTTAAAATCAATTAAATCATATAATTGATGATCAGATATTTCTAAAACTAAAGTATCACCTTCTTTAATACTTTTTAATACTTCACATAAAGGATAACCAATATTGCCCCCTAAAACAACACTTATATTATGTAATTTTAATAAATTATGTAACATTGTTGTAGTAGTAGTTTTACCATTTGAACCAGTAATACCAACTATTTTAACATTCTTTGGTAAATAATGATAAGCAACTTCCATTTCATTAACAATTTTAATATTTAATTCTCTTGCTTTTTTAATACCTAAATGAAATGGTTCAATACCAGGAGATTTAATTATTAAATCAATATTATTATCAATTATATCAGTAGCATCTTCACTTAAAATAAATTCAACTTGTAATTTTTTAAATTCATCTAATATTTCTTCACTAGGCATTTTTTTATCACTAGCTATAATATTATTTTTACTAGCCAGTAACTTAATCACTGCAATCCCACTTTTACCTAACCCTAATACTAGTATTTTTTTATTTTCTAACATATAATCACTTTCTTTCATTTAAATTATATACTTATTTATGAAAAAAAAGCAATTCTTTATTAT
>CANRDM010000074.1 GCA_947629365.1 uncultured Bacilli bacterium | reverse complement strand
AATAGGTAGACGCACAGGACTTAAAATCCTGCGAGATTTAAACCTCGTGCCGGTTCAAGTCCGGCCTTGGGCACCATCTTAAAATTAACTTCCTAAATACAGGAAGTTTTTTTATGCTCAATTTATTTTTAATTTTTTAATGTCATATTTTAATTTTTATGTTATACTATATTCATTAACAAGGAGTATATTTATGGAAAAAAAGAGAACATTAAAAAGAAGTAGCATTCCTACTATAGAACGACATAGTTTTTATGAAAATGATATATTTTATGAAAATAGTCTTTGATAGAAATAGAAAAAAGATTAGAAGAACAAAAAAAATTAGAGTCAAGACGAGCTCTATTTACTACTTTTTATTTCAAATTTGACTATGATGAAAATGGTAATTGTAAGATGACCACTCGCCCTTGGGATTGTGATGTTTAATTTCAAAAAATAGCTTTCTAAAACGAAAGTTATTTTTTAAAATTTCATCGACTATGTCTTTTAAATTAATTTGACTTTTTAATTAATTTTAACACATTAGCGCTATCTTCTATTTTTTTATCTAAATCTTCTCTACTAGTTAAATGATACTTTACCATCATATTATAGGTATTAATATCAATATCTTTTATCTCTAATTTATCAAATAATTTTAAATAATCTATAATATAACGTTCAGGAACATTTTTAAAATCAGATGCTAAAAATAATTCTAAAAAATACAAAATCTTGGGAACATTTAAAATACTATCCATTGTTATATTATTATCATTTATATAATTATAATTAGCGGTCGGTATTAAAAATAAACCATCACTACTTATAGTTACTCGACCTTTTAATTTTGCCATTTTCTCATCAGATGGACAATTATTATTATCTTTGCCATAAATCATATAATATTTTGATTTATAAACTTCTAAAAAGCTATAATAATCTTCTAATAATTTTCTTTGTCGTTCTTTTTCTTCATCTGTCATTTCATAAGGACGTAAAAAATGATAATATGATTGACTACCATATCTAACATAAATTTCATAATTTAAATCACTAAAAGCTAGTATTTTTTTCTTTTCTTGTAAAGGAAAATGAACATAATTAGTTATGGCCTTTAATACTCTTTCATCTTCTTTTATTTCAGCCATTTGTTCTTTTTTAAAATCATATAACCTTTCTTTATTAATTAAATAATTATAAACCCTTATATTCTCTTCACATTCTTCAAATAAAAGCATATATCCTCCTAAATTATTTTTTATAAATGGCTAATTTTTCATTAATCCAATCATCTAAATTTTCTTTTAATGGTAAAAATCCTTTTCTTGTTTCAATAACCCCTTCTTTAGGTGGTTCTGATTTATAATTAATGTCTTTTATTGATAATTTTAAATGCAAATTATCTTCATCAACCGCTAAAACTTGGCAATAAATAGTTTCGCCAATTTTAACATAATCGTGAATATCCTTAACATAATTACTTGATACTTCAGAAATATGAATTAAGCCATCATACCAAGGATCAATATTAACAAATATGCCATATTTTTCGATTCCTGTGACTTGACCACTTATTATATCTCCCACTTTATAATTTTCATTGTGTTCTTTTTCCACTGCTATAACACTCCTACAACTAGTATAACACAAAATCTATTTACTAAGCAAAAAATGTTAGCTATAATTAAAAAGAGGTGTGTTATGGAAAAGACAGAAGATAAAATTAAAGAAATGATTGAAACTGTGCGGCCCTACTTAAATATGGACGGTGGCGATATTGAATTTGTTAAATTTGAAGATGGTGATTTATATATTAAACTAACTGGTAATTGTAGTAATTGCCTTGGAGAAGATAATACAATTAATGATAACTTATTACCAATGTTTCAAGAAGAAGTACCGGAAATAAAAAGTATTATCAATATTCCTATTTAAGTAACCAATCAATTCTTTCTAAATTAGTATATTTGCTTATTTCTAAATAAGCATTTTTTAAAAATTCTTCATATTCATCAATTCTTTTTATAACTGGTATTAACTTTTCTTCATCCCCATCATTATTCATAATATCTTCATAAATGTCAAAATAAGAAGAAGGATACATTAGTCTTGCATATAACATATGATAACTATATGGCGTTAATTTTTTTATTTTTAAATAAGTTTTTAAATCTAAAAGAGCATCATCACCATTATAAAATTCCACTTTAAGATAACCAGCAACATCTCTTACTTCTAAATCAAAAATAAAACTTAAAGGATTTAAATAATTTAAATTAATATTAGGGTAAAAGATCCGCCGGTGTGATAACGTAATGGCATCATTCTCTCCTAAACTCATAACTTTATTAATTTTATTAACATAACAAATAGCATTTTCGGCTAAACCAATAAAATAACTAAAAGAATCTAAAACAATTTTTTTATCTTTGCCAATGGCACTAATTTGATCTTCAAAATAATCAACTTTTTTACTCCAAAGTTCACCCCAATTATTACGATATAATTTACTATTTTTTTGATTAAGTTTAACTTTACTTAAAAATTCACACATTTCGATAAAATTAATTTTTTCATCTTTATTGGCATTTAATTTTAAAAGCAAGTAATAATTTTCACCCACTTTAGTAAGAGGACTATTATAAATATTAGGAATAATATCGTGAACTCTTATACCTTTCATTTTTAATTCATAAGATAAGTCTAAAATATCTTTTAACTCTTCTTCCGTGCGATTAAAAAAGACAAAATAAAATTCTTCCCCATTATATTTAAATGTGGAATAATTATTATATTCGGTAATATCAATTAAATCTAAATTATAGTAATAATTAATTATCTCTTTCATACTTTAATTGTATGAAAAAAGGTAATGAATTAATCAATTACCTTTATTTTTTTCTAATTCTTTTTCAAATTTTTGAACTAAAGCATCAAACATATTCTCACAAGCTTGCATAAATGCTTCTTTTTGTTCTTTAAATAAATCATCAGCAATCCCAAATGATGGAACAGCCATACTTGGCATTTCCCCTACTCCCGTATTCATATTAACTGCTTCAGCCTTTGGAACATCAATTTTTGCTTCTTCATTTATTACCGGTGAAACTGGACTAACGTTATTATTTTCATTTCCTGCTGGTTCAATAACTGAGGTAATTTCTTTTTCAATATCAACCACCGGTGCACTAGCTACACTATCACTAACATTAGGTATTGATATATCAATATTACTAGTCATATTAACTGGATTACTTGTATTACTTGGCATACCTATATTTTCAAATGGATTAATGACAGGAGATGTGTTATTATTCTCTTCACTCATTGGTGTTATAACATTATCAATTGGGGTTCCATTTTCCACAGTTTTATTTGTATCCATAACTGGGGTATTAATATTATTAACTTCTGGATTAACATCAAAAATAGATGCTGTTTCTAAAGAAGAAGTACTATTATCTTCATCAACTTTATAAGTATTTTTTAAAGTATCAAAAGATGGTACAGGTAAAGTAAGTTGAGTAAAATATACATCATCAGCAGGAAGTTCATTGTTAATTTTTAAATATTCTATATTTCCACCCGCAATAATACTTTTTAAATTTTCTTTAACCATTCCCCATTCAGTTTGGTCATTTATTTTAACAAGTCTATCGTTTTCTAATTTGCAAACTAAAATAATTGGTAATCCCATTCCCCCATTCATTTCATTATCAAGGACAACATAATTACCATTAGTTCCTTTAAAAGCCGTAATAAGTGGTTTTTCTACAACCCCACCAGATGTTAAATTTAATTTAATTTTTCCCATAATAAGTCAATCCCTTCACTTCTATTCTTTCTAATTATACCAAATGGCAAATTATTTTTCAATTACTTTATCATTTATTTTTTTCAAGATAAAATACTTACACCCATAAGCACAACTATTTTTAATATAATCATCAACATTTTTAATATCATTATGTTCTTTTTTTTGCTTATTATCACTTTCATAAAAACCTTTAAGTCTTACTTTACCATAAGCAAAATCTCCCACTATATAATCAAAATTATCAAAATATTCGGTGGCAATTTCTTCTAAATCTACACTACTTAACCCTTCACCATAATCAGTAATAACTTCATATTCATTTTCTCTAATTTTCACCATAAACCTCCTAAAAAACAATCGTTCCAAATATTAAAACAACCATAATTCCTGTTACTATTATACTCATTACGAGTAAAATATCAACATAACCATTACCAGTTGTAATGGGATTATTTTGCGCTCTTAAAGCTTTTATTTTTTCATTTAATAAATATTCTTTGTTTAAAGCATTAGTTGATATATCAAAAGATTCATATATTTCATTATTTAATTTAGTTATTTCACTACTATCCATCTTACTTATATCAGCAATACTATAATTAAATAATTTATAGATATCAAAACTCATTAAATCTTTCTTTTCTTCTTCTTTTACTTTTGCTTTTTCTTCATAAGATTTTTTAAAATATTCAGCTACTTCATATGGATTATCAGAAGCATATAAATAATTAGTTGATAATCTTAAAACATTTGAACATCCCGGTGTATATAATAAATCAAAGAAGTCTTTACTATCTCTTGCGGTAAGCCCAAAATTAACTCTTTTTAAAGTAAATAAATCAATTAATATTTTTTGAACTTCAATAAAATAAGGATTTTCTTCTCTTTTAACTGAATTACTATTCTTTTTATCAATTTTATAAAAACCATCAAATAATCTTTTAAAATTAGTAATTACTTCTTCTTTAGCACCATATTTCATTAAATTATTATCAAATGATGTTTCACTTTTAACTTGATAAGGATTGATAATATCTAGTTCACCATATATATTAATAAGCATTCTAATAACCACAACTAAAAATGAATTGTATAAAATTCCTTCTTCTTTATCTTTACTACTTAGATAATCAGTTATTCCTTTATCTATTGCTTCATTTATAAAATATGGTATCACTTGCATAACTTATCATCACCCTACTATAAATTGTATCATACTTCTAGAGGAATTGGAATATCTAAAATGCCAAATGCACTTTCATAGGCATCACCATAAAATTCAGGCACACTACCATTAACAACAACTGCTCCCACTAAAATATCATATAAGAATTTATTTTCATCTTTTTTTATGGGAGTAATAATTAATTTTTCCATTTCCACTGTAACATATATTTCTAATAAAGCATTATTAAAGCCATAATTTGTTACTTTAGTCTTAATATTAGTTAAAAGGGTTTCATTAAAGTTAATCCCAATTGGTATTCTTGGTCCTAAATTATTTAAGAATATATTATTAATTCCTAAAAATAAAGGTATATTAAGTATTAAATTACCATCCCCACTTTTAATATATTTATCATAGATAGTAACATCTATTTT
>CANRDM010000073.1 GCA_947629365.1 uncultured Bacilli bacterium | reverse complement strand
GTTACTGGTACTGATTTAATATCTTTTATTTCCTCTTCTTCACCATAAATATCAACTAAATAACTTGGAGCATTATTAATAAGAATTGAAGCAATGGCTTTACCACTTACCAAATTACCCGTTGTAGAAACCACTAATGGCACTGTCTCTTTATGACTAGTTAAGACAATTGATCCCGTAAGAGTACCCTCAACTATTTCAACATTTTTAATTATTTCTCCATTTTTATTATAGGCAACTAAAGGAATATTTGTAAGTTCATAAGTATCGGCTTCAGTAAAATCTTTATTAGATACATCAATTAAAGCTTTAATTGTCGATATTTCATCAATAGCTTCTTGACTACCTTTAACAACAACTTCATTTTTATCTAAAGTAACATTGGAAACACTTAATTTCTTATCTAAATCATCAGTACCAACTAAATCATAAGTAACGGTTTTTACTTCACTTACTTTATCTTTAATAGTTACAGTTAAATAAGATGGATTCAAGTGATAATCAACTGATTTAATATTTTTGGAATAAGAGAATGCTACTTTATATGTACCTGGTTTTGTATATTTTGATAAATTTAAGTCTACTCCAAACTTACCTAATTGCTTAGCTAAATAAATATCAACTTTATTTCCTGATATAGTTATTTCAATAGTTTCAGGAACATTTTCAACAACAAAAACACCTTCATTATATATTAAATTCACAGGAACATTTTTAATAATACCTGCTTCAGTACTAACTAAATTAATAACCTTATTATCAATTAAAAAGAAAGAAATAAGAGCAAAAATTAAAGATAAAATGATTAAAAATTGGGGACGATTTAAAAGCTTATTAAGGGCATTATTATTACCACTTGTTGATTTAGAAATATTATATACTAATCTACTAATAGGCATAATAATTATTTTATCAATAAATTTTAAAAATGATTCAATAATTACATATAACATTTTACCTATTTTTTTAAAAAACTTACTCATCTTCTTCACCACCAACATCTTCTTCTGCTTCAAAGAAAACTTCTTCTTTTGGATTTAATTCTTCAATTAATTTCATTCTAAATTCATCAAGAGTTAAATTATAATTTAGTTCATTATTGACCGCAATAGAAATACGACCATTTTCTTCTGAGACAACTAAAGCAATGGCATCACTTTCTTCTGCAATACCTAAGGCTGCTCTATGACGAGTCCCAAGACGTTTACTAACACTTGGATTCATACTAGTTTTAAAAACTGCTGAAGCTGAGGTTATTCTATCACCTTGAATAATTACCCCTCCATCGTGAAGAGGTGAATTAGGGAAGAATATTGATTCTAATAAATCATCAGATAAATCTGCATATATTTTCGTTGAATTTTCAATATATTCTTGCAATGAGACTTCTCTTTCAATAACCATTAATGCTCCAATACGATTCTTTTTAAAGTATTCAACTGCCTTCATTATTTCATAAACCACTTTTTCTCTTTCATCAACAGTTAAAATTTTATGACGTCCTAAAAGTTGAGTTCTTCCTAAACTTTCTAAGACACTTCTAATTTCTGGTTGAAAGATAACTATTATGGCAAGTGGTCCCCAAGAGACAATATACTCAAGTAAGACACCAACAGTATATAAATTTAATAAATCACTTAATATTTTAATTATTAAAATGATTACTACACCTTTAACTATCAAAGCTAATTTTATATTATTTTTTACATTCTTTAATATATAATAAAATGCTAACCATACAATACCTATGTCAATTATTTTGGTAATGACCCCCCATATTGCCGTTAAACTCATTAATTTTCACTCCTCATTCTAAGCCCTTTCATTATATCAAATATTTTCAAAAATAAAAAGTCTTTCTTATTAAATCATCTATTATTATAAGCAAAGAAAAAAGTCCCTAAGGACTATTCATCTAATGTATTTTGTTCAATACTTTCATTATTTTCTACGCTATTAGTAGTTTCTTCTGTAGGATTTTCTTCTACTTTTACTTCTTCAATAACTACTTCATTAGCTAATTCTTCCTCATCTTTTACCTCATCTTCATCCTTTATTTTTAAATTAGTTTTTCTATTATCATATATATAACCAATTAGGGCAAATAATAAGATAATAGTAATTGTTAAAAACCAAGCATAATTATTACCAACAAATTCAATTAATTTATCCATTTGTAAATCCTCCTACTAAAGTATATTTAAGTATTTACTATTTTATGAAATTTTTAATTCTTTTCCTTTAGGCATAATTTCAATAAATGTATTACCATCATTTAATATTAATTCACTACCATCAGCATATGTATATTTAGTTTGACAACTATGACATTCTTTTTGCCAATTTATTTTAACAGCATATCCTTCAGTTATATAATATCCTTCACCCTTACCAACATTTTCTAATTCTTGTAAGATATTTGGATCTCCTTCAATAGTATAATTTTTTACTTTATATGTAATTATATTTTTAACCGTTATTTGTTCATTAGTTAAGTTATCAATATGAGCTTTTCCTTTAACACTTCTTTTATATACTTTATTATCTTTATCATATTCATATGTTGCATAATTACTATTACTAAAATAGATATCTACTTTATTTGCTGTACTACTATTAGCTATACTACTAACAGGAACACTAGTAGCAGAATATTTAAATAAATTTTTAGTATCAGTCTCTTTATCTATTTTTAATTTATCAATCCCTTTATTAATAAGTTCAATATTAGAAAAACGACGATGAGAAATATTTACATCACTGTTTTGAGCAGTCCAAAAATAACGATTGTTTTCAATATTAGCCAGTTCTTTATTTGAGCCATAAGCCATTCCATCTATGTGGCTAATTTTAAGTTTGGCTAAATTAGTATTAGCAATAGTACTCTCACCCCAATGGGCAAGGATAGCATCATTTTCTAGCACATAATCTAAATGATAATGTCTAACACTTCTAATTGGGCCAATTTTACTTGTATCACTATCTTTATACATTGCTAAAAATCTTGTTCTACCATCAGCATAGTTAATCATTTCATATACAAGATAAGCTTTTTGAAGGCCACTATGAAGAAGTCTAGCTTCATCAGAATTATCAATTGTAAAAGCAATTGGTCGACTTTTGCTTTCCTCATTTATTATAGTTACTACTTTTGGTGTATCATCAATATTATTTTTAGGCTTTTCTTCTTTTTTATTTCTTAGTGTAAAAAATGTTCCTCCAATTAATAATAAAAATAATACCGCTACTAAAATAATTACTACTCTTTTTTTAAACTTCATTTTACTACCCTTCCAATCTTTTTAAATCCCGATTCTTTATTGCTTCTCTTTTATCATACGACTTCTTACCCTTACAGATGCCAACACTTATTTTAGCTAAATTCTTTTTTAAATAACACCTGATTGGTATTAAAGTATATCCGTCTATTTTACTTAATGTTTCTAATTTTTTAATTTCTTTTTTATGAAGTAATAATTTTCTTTCTCTTCTTTCATCGTGATTAAAAATATTGCCTTCTTCATATTTAGCTATATACATATTAATAATATATGCTTCGCCATTTTTTATTCTGACATAAGTATCTTTTAAATCAGCTGAACCTTTTCTTAAAGATTTAATCTCAGTACCTGTTAAAACAATTCCACTTTCTATCTCACTTTCAATAAAATAATCAAATTTTGCTTTCCTATTTACTATTTCCATCGACAACCTCAAAATCTACTGTTTTTTCTTCTTTATTAGCATTAACTACTTTTACTTTTACTTTGCTTCCTATTTGATATTTAATTTTCTTATCTTCCCCAACTAAGGCAAGTAAATCTGGTACATAGGAATAATTACCATTTAAACTACTTATATGAACTAAACCCTCAACTAAATTAGGGAGTTCAACAAAGAAGCCAAAGTTAGTAACAGATGTTATCATACCTTCATATTCTTCGCCAATATGACTTTCCATATATTCGGCAATCTTCATATCAGCAACTTCTCTTTCTGCATCGACACTTGCTTGTTCTCTTTCTGATGAATGTTCCGCTATAGAAGGAAGAATGCTACTAAAATATTTTATTGTATTATTATTTATATTTTTATCAAATAAATAAGTTCTTAATAATTCGTGAACTGTAGTATCGGGAAATCTTCTAATTGGAGAAGTAAAATGCGTATAGTTTTTAAGACCTAAACCAAAGTGGCCAATATTATTAGGGCTATAAATAGCTTTTTGCATACTTCTTAAAAGGAGAGTTGATAAAATTGTATTTTCAGGATAATCTTTTAACTCCTCTAATAATTTTTGCATACTCTTACTACTTGCATTTATACCCTTTGTATCAACATTTATATGTAATATTTTTAATAAATTAATAAAATCATTTATTTTTTCACTTTTAGGAATGCCGTGGATACGATAAATAAATGGTAAGTCCATATTAGTTATATGAGTTGCCACGGTTTCATTCGCCGCAATCATAAAACATTCGATTAATGTTTCGCCTTCTCTTTGTTCTCTTTTAACAATATCTATACATTTACCATTTTCATCTTGAATAATTTTAGCCTCTGGTATTTCAAATTCAATATAACCATTTCTAATCATTCTATTACGAAGTATCTTAGCTAACTTTTGCATTTTTAAAAGACTTTCTTTAAACCCTTCATAACCTTCCTGAGTAATACCTTCTTCTAAAATTTTATTAACACACTTATAAGTCATTTGTTTACGGCTTTTAATTATTGAAGGAAAAATATCATATTCATTTATTTTGCCATTTAAATCAATATTCATTAAAACACTTATGGCAAGTCTTTCAACACCCGGATTAAGGGAACATATCCCATTAGATAATTCGTGTGGAAGCATTGGTAAAACACGATCGGCTAGATATGATGATGTTCCTCTTTCGTAAGCCGCATCATATAATTTAGTTCCTCTTCTAACATAATATGATACATCAGCAATATGCACTCCTAATTCAAAGTGATCAGGATACTCTTTAATACTTATGGCATCATCTATATCTTTTGTATCATCACCATCAATTGTAAATATTTCTTCCTTTGTTAAATCAACTCGTCCAACTTTATCACTAGCTAATACTTCACTAGGTATCTTAGCCACTTCAGCCATTACTTCATCACTAAATTCTAGTTCAATATTATATTTATAGGCAATCGTTAATATATCGATATCAGGGTCATTTTTATGGCCAATTATTTTAGTGACTACGCCAATAAATTTCTTTGGACCAATTTGTTCTTTTAATTCAACAATAACCTTATGACCATCAACTAAATTATTAAAATAATTTTCAAGTTCTATTTCAATATCTAACTTTTTATCATCTAATATTATTGTTGGCTTATTATTTATATAAAGAATTTCTCCAATTAATCTGTTATTAATTCTTTTAAGGACTTTTAAAACTTTACCCTCTGTTTTTCCATTTCGGCTAAATAAATCAACTAAAGCAATATCCCCTTCAATAGCATTATTTAAATTATCTCTATTAATAAATATATCTTCATCATA
>CANRDM010000072.1 GCA_947629365.1 uncultured Bacilli bacterium | reverse complement strand
TATAAAAACAGATAGAAAATTTTGTATATTTCTATCTGCCTATCTTCGGTCCATACCCAAACTTTCGGAAGAACCATAAAAATTTCTATCTTTTATTTTTTGCTCAATAACAGTTGACAAGTAGCATCCATTTGTAGTATGATAAGAAATCGTTTGGAGTTGATTTAGATGAAAAATAAAAATTTTTTTAATAAACACAGTTATGTTAATAAAAAAGTTTCTGCTGCCTTTCTTTCAGCAGTAACTTTTTTAACTTTATTTTTACCAACTAAAATAAATAAAAAATTATTACTTAATGAAGCAAGAGAAACAGAAATATTATCTATAGATGCTAACGAAGTAGAAGAATTATCTGTAGATGATATAGAAACAGTTGTAGTAGAAGACATAGATTGTATGCCATTACAAGAAAATACTGTGGAGACACGACAAGCCCTTTTATTAAATAATATTTTTGAAGAGTTAAATATGATATGTAATAAAATAAATTTATATAATTATCTTAATTTTAAACAAGATTTTGTTGAAAGCTATGAATATGTTCCACGTTCCCTTACCATAGAGGAAAAAGAATTAATAATTAGTTATCTATATGATTTAACTAGTGAAGAATGGAAAGAAATTGTCTGTGAAATGATGGCTGAGTCTCCTAATGCTGGAACCAACTATGAAGGTATGTATGAAGTGGCTAGTTGTGTATTTAACCGTTATATAAGTTCTAGATGGAACAGAAAAAATGGAAACCCTCACGACATTATAATTGCCAAAGGACAATTTACAACTTATAAAGTTGGTTATTGGTATAAATTTTTTGAAAACCTACCGGAAACAGAGTTTAAAAATTTACCGGCTTACCAAGCAGCTATAGATTGTTTTTATTCTCAAAAACCAATCCATAATTTTACCCAATTTAGAAGTAATGGTAGTTCAATAGGTATTTTATTATCTCCAAGAGGCAATCGTTTTTTAGATCCATTAAGTGATAGCGAAATAAAGCCTTTAGAAGAAAGAGGAACATTTGTGAAAATGTTAGATGCGATAAATAATAAAACTAACGAATTGTATCCTTTATTTTTAATCATTCAAGAAGGAGATATAGATAGCCTTGATTATTACTTTGCTAATATTGAATTATATGAAAACAATTTAGAAGAAGTTGAAGAAAATATTGGCCTTATAAAAGCACCTATTAAATAATAGGTCTTTTTTATTAACCAAAAACGTCAAAATACAATATATTATCTATGTAAGGAGTGTTTATGTGAAAAGAAATATTTTATATTCTTTAATTGGAATATTAGTGGTTATAATTATATGTTTATTAGTTGGTTTATTCTTTAATAAAGATCAAGATAAAGATACTAAGAAGTTAACTACTATTAAAGTTGCCGAAGTTACGCATAGTATTTTTTATACGCCATTTTATGTAGCAATGGAAAATGGCTATTTTAAAGAAGAAGGAATTAATATTGACTTATCTTTAGTAAGTGGTAGTGATAATGTTGCAGCTTCAGTTTTGTCAAACGATACCAATATTGGTCTAGCAGGTCCAGAATCAGCAACCTATGTTTATTTAGGTAAGGAAAAAGATTATTTACAAGTATTTTCTGGTCTTACTAAAAGAGATGGCCAATTTATGTTATCAAGAGAGAATAAGGAATTTAGTTGGGAAGATTTAAAAGGCAAAGAAATTCTAATCGGGAGAAGTACAGGTATGCCTGGTTTAAGCTTTTTAAGAGCCTTAGATAATGAAGGCATAAAAAGAAATGAAGTTAATATTAATACCTCAATTGAATTTGCTGAATTATCTGGTGCTTTTCTTTCTGGTGAAGGCGATTATGTTAATTTATTTGAACCACTTGCCTCTAAATTAGAACAAAATGGTAATGGTTATGTAGTAACTAGTGTTGGTTTATCTTCTGATCCATTTCCATATACAGCATTTTATGCTCGCAAAAGTTATATTAATAATAACTTAGATTTATTAAAAGGTTTTACTAGAGCCATTAAGAAAGGAATGGATTATACTCTAAATAATAGTAGTAAATTAGTTGCTCAAAAAATATCTAAACAATTTTCAGATACTAATATTACGGATTTAGAAGTAATGATTGAAAGATACAGAAATGCTGATGTTTGGTTAAGTACACCTTATGTATCAGAAGAATTTTTTAATACTTTAACCGATTTATTAAAAGAGAATAACTTAATTAAAGAAACTGTAAACTATAAAGATTTAGTAAATAATTTATATGAGTAATCTATTAGAATTAGAAGATATAACTAAAGATTATCATACCAAATTAGGTGAAGTAAAAGCCATTAAAAATATTAATTTGAATATTAAAAAGGGAGAAATAATTTCCATTGTTGGGCCAAGTGGTTGTGGTAAATCAACTTTACTATCAATTATCTCTGGCCTTGATAATGACTATAAAGGCAAAGTAAAGAAAAATAAAGATTTAAAAATAGCTTATATGTTGCAAAGCGATGCCTTACTCCCTTGGCTTACAATCTACGATAATGCCATCTTAGGTTTAAAAATTAAAAAAAATTTAACTGAAGAAGCACAAAAATATGTTGATTATTTATTTGATTTTTATAAATTAAGTGAATTTAAGGAAAGTTACCCAAAAAATTTATCTGGTGGAATGAAGCAAAGAGTAGCATTAATTAGAACTCTTTCTTTAAAACCAGATTTGCTTTTGTTAGATGAACCTTTTAGTGCTTTAGACCAACAATCACGGTTATTAATAAGTGACGATGTTTACAAAATAGTTAAAAGTGAACATAAAACAGTTATTTTAATTACCCATAATATAGAAGAAGCAATTTCTTTTTCTGACCGAGTTGTAGTTTTATCTAAAAGGCCATCAATTATTAAAAACATTGTTAATATCGATTTTAAAAATCAAGAATCAATATATGAACGAAGAAAAGATACTAATTATCATAAATATTTTGATTTAATATGGAAAGATCTAGATATTAATGAGTGCTGAACAAAAGAAATTTTTAAAAGATATAAAGA
The DNA here is from genome assembly GCA_947629365.1 of uncultured Bacilli bacterium. Lineage (GTDB taxonomy): Bacteria > Bacillota_I > Bacilli_A > RF39 > UBA660 > SIG200. Next base: position 2,671 of record CANRDM010000072.1, on the reverse strand, counting down.
TTAAAAAAGTAAAAGTTATTATTGCACAAATATTATTATTAAGTATCTTTTTACTTCTTTGGGAATTTTTAGTAAATAAAGGAATAATTAGTGCTTTTATTTATTCTAGTCCATCAAGAATTATCAAAACTATTATAGAACTTATTAAAAATCATAATTTTTTTATTCATATTTATGTTACTTTAAAAGAAGTTTTTATTTCTTTTGTCCTTGGTATATCTTTAGGTTTTATAATTGCTCTTATCTTATTTGAATTTAAATTTTTAGCTAAAGTTTTAGATCCTTTTCTAACAATGCTTAATTCACTTCCTAAAGTAGCTTTAGGACCACTTATAATTATTATTTGCGGAGCCAATATTAAAAGTGTCATTTTAATGGCTTTACTAATTAATTTAATTGTTAATATTATTACTATCTATAATGGTTTTACTGGTGTAGATGAATATATTTTAAAATTATTTAAATCTTTAGGGGCTTCTAAATGGCAAATTCTAACTAAATTAGTTATTCCCAGTAGTTATCAAACTATAATAACATCTTTTAAATTATGTATTTCACTTACTTTAATCGGCGTTATTATGGGAGAATTTTTAGTTAGTAAGGAAGGTATAGGTTACTTAATCGTTTATGGTAAACAAGTTTTTAATTTAAACTATGTTATGACCGGTATTATTCTTTTAAGTATTATTTCTTACATTTTATATAGATTAATAATTATTCTGGAGAATAAATTATTAAAACATTTATAAGAGTCGATAGACTCTTATATTTTTGTATTAATTATAAAATAATTATGTTACAATACTTAAAGAGGTTAAATATGGATTTTAAAGAATTAATTAAAAAGATATGTGAAGAAGAAAAACTTAATTATAGGCTAATCTCTGATGATTGGTGCTTTGTTATAGAAAAAGAGGAAATTACTAAATATATAATTGGCCGTTCATTCTCTTTAAATGACCAAGCTGTGAGCAATATTATTGATGATAAATATGCTTTGTATGAATTATGTAAATTATATAATATACCTATTATTGAATATCGTATTTTATTTAATCCTCAAAGAGAAGAGGGTAGTAATAGTTTAGATTTTGCTTCTAAATATTTTCAAGAGTTTAATAATAATGTGGTGATTAAACCAAACATTGGTAGTGAAGGGAATAATGTTTATCATATAACTAAAAAAGAAGATTTAGACTATTATTTAAATCAACTATTTTTAAGTAATTATGCTGTCTGTATTTGTCCTTATTATGATATTAAAAATGAATATAGGATAGTAGTTCTAGATGGCTCTGTTAAATTAATATTTAAAAAGGAAAGATTAATGATAATTGGCGATGGTATTAAAAGTAAAAAAGAATTATTAAGGTTAAAAAATCCCGTTTATTTTCAAGATATATTTCTAGATAATAGTTATGATGAAATATTACCAAAAGATGAAAAATTTATTTATGATTGGCACTTTAATCTAAGTAAAGGAGCTACAGCAACCCTTGATATTAATGAAGGACTAAAAAATAAATTAGCCAATATAGCTTTAAAGGCTACGAGTAAAATAGGAGCGAGGTTTGTTACTGTGGACATTATTGATTGTAATAATAAATTATCTATTATGGAAATTAATAGTAAAGTATGTATTAATAAAGTATGTAATTTTATTGATAAAGATTATAAAATAGCAAAAAAAATTTATAAAGAAGCAATCTTCAAAATGTTTGAAGATAATAATGAAATTATCTAAAATAAAGTTTATAATAAATGACTAATAGAAATGAGATGCAATATGGAAGAAGAAATCTTTTATCAAGTTAGGGAAAAGAATTATAAAGCTATACCTTATAAAAAGATAGATTATCGTGGTAAATTAATATATGTTGAAAATGATACCAAAAAAGGTTATGTTAATAGGAACGGTAAAGAGGTTATTCCTTGTATTTATGATTCTGTCACAAGTTTTAATGAAGGATATGCAATCGCAAGAGATGAAGAAAATAATTGTTTTATTTATAATGAAGATGGACAAATTGTTGGTAAATCAAAATACCCATATCAATTTGTTAGCTCATTTCATAATGGATATGCTCTTGTCGCGTGGCATCGCAATTATAGAAGTAGCTTTAATTATATAGATTATACAGGAAGGGAATTATTAGTAGTTGATTATAATTATTATGGTTCATATAATTATGGCTCAAATTTTAAAGATGGATATGCAATAGTTGAATTTATTAATCGCGAAGTTTATATTATTGATACTAAAGGTAATGCTCATCCAGAGCTTTTTACTGAATTTAAGAAGTTAAATAAAGGCTACCGAAATATAATGAGATATATGAAAGAGACATTGCCAAGAATGAATTAGAAACTGAATATGGACCTATTGATAAAGCTATTTTAGAAAGATACTATTGTGATATAACTTATTTAGGTCAAAAAATTACCTTAGTAGCTTACAATGAAGAAGAATTAGCTTTTAAGAAAGAAGAGTTTTATAAACAATTAAAAGCTACTTTAAATAAATTTATTAAAAGAGAAATAAATTCTAAAATTAATATTCAATCGACAAGAACTAGAAGAAAGTAGAAGAAAGCAATTGATTTAATACTTTTCTTATGCTAAACTTATATTTAGTCATTTAGCCCGTTGGTGAAGTGGCTTAACACACTGC
>CANRDM010000071.1 GCA_947629365.1 uncultured Bacilli bacterium | reverse complement strand
TTTAAGATAGATAGTTATGAAAGTGTTATCGAAGAAGAACTTGATAATAGTGAAAAAAAGAGTATTTTAGAATTAGAACAAGAATTATCTTTAGATAATTCACAAGAAAGAACAATATCAAGAAAATAATCATAGTGTTTACTATGGTTTTTTTGAATATTAAAAAATAAATTGTACTTAAACCTAATTTATTTTATAATAATAATAGGTGATAGTGGTGATAAAAAAAGAGATTGAGTTATTAGATAAATATTTTCGTACTTGTAATTATTTATCTTTAGGAATGTTATATTTAAAAGATAATCCTTTACTTAAAAGAGATCTTACTAAAGATGATATAAAAAATAAATTAGTTGGTCATTGGGGTAGTGCTCCGGGACAAAATTTTATATATACTCATTTAAATCGCATTATTAATAAATATAAATTAAACATAATGTATATATCTGGTCCTGGTCATAGTGGAGAGGCAATGATTGCTAATAGTTATATTGAAGGAGTATATAGTGAATGTTATCCATATATAACTAAAGATGAAGAAGGACTTAAAAAATTATTTAAAAATTTCTCTTATCCAGGAGGAACATCTAGTCACGTTTCGCCGGAAGTGCCTGGTAGTATTAATGAAGGTGGTGAACTAGGTTATAGTTTGTCCCACGCCTTTGGAGCAGTTTTAGATAATAAAGATTTAATCGTGGCCGTAGTTATTGGTGATGGGGAAGCCGAAACAGGTCCGCTTGCGACAAGTTGGCACGGTAATAAATTTATTAATCCTAAAAAAGATGGAATTGTTTTACCAATCCTGCATTTAAATGGTTATAAAATTGCCAGCCCCACTGTCTTTGACCGGATAAGTGATGAAGAAAGAGATAACTTTTTTAAAGGTTGTGGTTGGGACCCTATTACAGTTGATGTTAGAGATAAAGATAATTATCACGAATTAATGGCTAATGCCTTAGATGAAATAGTTAAAAAAATTAATAAAATAAAAAGTGATGCCCTAAAAAATCAAGAATTTAAAAGACCAATGTATCCAATGCTTATATTAAGAAGTAAAAAGGGTTGGACTTGTCCAAAAATGATTGAAAAAAATGAATTAGAAGGTTCTTTCCGTTCTCATCAAGTACCTCTTACTTTTGCTAATATTGAAACTGATTTACCAATTTTACAAGAATGGTTTTTAAGTTATCATCCCGAAGAATTATTTGAAAGTAATGGAAAAATCAAAAAAGAAATATTAGAATTATGTCCAAAAGGAACAAGGAGAATGAGTGCTAACTTACACGCTAATGGAGGATTATTACTTAAAAGCTTAAAAGTACCAGATTTTAAAAATTATGGTATTGAAGTAGTAAGAGGTAAAACAAAAGCCGAAGATATGAAAGTTTTAGGTAACTTTGTTAAAGATATAGTTAAATTAAATAAAAATAATTTTAAAATCTTTGGCCCTGATGAAGCTTTATCTAATCGTTTAAATAAAGTATTTGAAGTAACGAATCGAAAATGGAATGCGAATATTAAGGAACGCGATGAATTTTTAGCCAGTGATGGAAGTGTTTTTGATAGTTTTTTATCTGAGCATATGTGTGAAGGAATGCTTGAAGGGTATCTTTTAACCGGCCGTTATGGATTCTTTCATAGTTATGAAGCCTTTATTCGGATTGTGGATTCAATGGCAAGTCAATTTGCTAAATGGTTAAAAGTTTCAAAAGAAATTCCTTGGCGAGCACCGGTTGCTTCATTAAATTATGTTTTAACTAGTCATATTTGGCAACAAGATCATAATGGCTATACGCATCAAGATCCTGGCTTTTTAAATCATTTAGCTACTAAAAAGGCTGATATTGTAAGAATGTATTTCCCAATTGATGCCAATACACTATTATCAAGTTTTGATCATATTATAAAAACTAAAAATTATATTAATGTTATTGTTGCTAGTAAACAAACAAGTATAGAATGGTTAAGTATGGATGAAGCAATTAAACATTGTAAAAGAGGGATAAGTATTTTTGATTGGGCTAGCAATAATCCTAAAAACCCCGATATTATCTTAGCTTGTGCCGGTGATACTCCAACTCTTGAAACAATTGCGGCCGCTAAAATACTTAAAGAATATTGCCCAAATGTTAATACCAGAGTTATTAATGTTATTGATTTAATGCGTTTAGAATCAAGTAAAAAACATCCTCACGGTTTAAGTGACAAAGACTTTGATAAATTATTTACAACCGATAAAGACGTTATTTTTACATTCCACGGTTACCCTAATTTAATTCACGAACTTACTTATAGTAGAGAAAACCATAACATTCACGTTAAAGGTTATATTGAAGAAGGAACTATTACAACTCCATTTGATATGCGTGTTCAAAATAAAATAGATCGTTTTAATATTGTTTTAGATGCACTAAAATATGTGGAAGAAACGGAAGAAGTAAGACTTACTAAAAATTTAGCTAAAAAGAAATTAAAAGAACACGAAGAATATATTAAAGAAAATGGCATAGACTTAGAAGAAATAAGAAATTGGGAGTTATAATGAATATTTATGATTTTGATAATACGATTTTAAAAGGGGATTCATCGGTAAGATTTATTAGATATTCTTTTTTAAGACATCCTTATCTTGTCTTTAAAAGTTTATTTAAAGCTTTAAGGGAAGTTATTAAGGGGAGCAATTTAACTAAGATAAAAAGCGTATTATTTAGTTTTGTTAAAGATATTGATGATTTTGATAATTATGTTTTAAAATTTGTTGAAAAGATGCAAAAATATATTAAAAAGTTTTATTTAGAACAAAAAAAGACTAATGATGTAATTATTTCGGCATCGCCAGAATTTCTAATTAAACCATTATGTCAAAGTATCGGTATTAATAATGTGATTGCTACTAAGTATGATATAAAGAAGGGATTTATTATTGGTTTTAATTGCCGAGGTGAAGAAAAAGTTAAAAGATTTAAAGAACTTTATCCAAATAGCAAAGTACTAAAAGCTTATTCTGATTCTTTAAGTGATATACCAATGTTTAACTTAGCTAAAGAAGCATATTTAGTTAAAAATGAAAAAATAATTAATTATAAATAAAACAAAATAAATATTATTAAAAATTTAGAATACATTTTATTAAAGAGGTGGATTGTGAAAAAATTAATAATATTATTTTGTTTTTTCTTTATGTTTAATTTAAATGTTAAGGCAGCTGAAGTGGTGGAATATAGTGAAAGTGCTATATTATTGGAAACATCGACAGGTAAAGTTTTATATGAGAAAGATGCTGATACGAAAAGACCACCAGCAAGTATGACTAAAATAATGAGTATTATTTTAATAATGGATGCCATTAATAATGGTAATTTATCTTTAGATGATAATGTAATTGTTTCTGAAAATGCTTCCAGTATGGGAGGAAGCCAAGTCTATTTAAATACGGGTGAAACTTATAAAGTAGGAGAACTTTTAAAAACGGTAGCTATTGCTTCCGCTAATGATAGTGTAGTAGCGTTAAGTGAGAAAGTTGCTGGTACTGAAGAAAAATTTGTCGAAATGATGAATAATAAATGTAAAGAACTAGGATGTGTTAATACTAACTTTGTAAATCCTCACGGTTTAGATGAAGATAATCATTATAGTTGTGCTAGAGATATGGCGCTAATGGGTAGCTATCTTGTTAATAATTATCCAGAGATATTAAATTATACAAGTATTTATGAAGATTATTTACAAAGACCCGATGGCTCAAATACTTGGTTAGTTAATACGAATAAATTAGTCCGTTTCTATAAAGATGTTGATGGTCTTAAAACAGGATTTACAGAAGGAGCTGGGTATTGTCTTACTTCAACTGCTAAAAAAAATGGAATGCGTTTAGTCGGAGTTGTAATGGGTGTTGATACCCCAGATAATAGAACTAGTGATACTGTTAAAATGCTTAATTATGGTTTTAATACTTATAAGTTATCGGTTATTTATGAAAAAAATAAAGTTATTGATGAAGTAAGAGTAGAAAAAGGAAAAGATGAATCAGTCGAAATTATTTTAATGAATGATGCAACTGAATTGTTAAATATTAATGATGCTAAAAAAGATTATACGGTTAATATTAAAGTTGATAAAATCAAAGCTCCAGTTAAAAAAGGTGACAAAATTGGAGTAGCTGAAATAATTGATAATGATGGTAATATTGTTACAACGGTTGGAATAACGGTTAAAAAAGATATTAAAAAAGCTAATCTATGGGATTACTTTAAAAGAAATTTAGATAATGTTTTATCTGGTAAAAAAATATATAAATAATTATTCTTATGTTAAATATGTGTTAAATGATTTATTTTAAGAAGTTTATCATCTTTAAGTTTGTTATAATTTATTTATGGAGTAAATTATGGATGATGTAAATAATAAAAAAAAGATTAAAAAGAAAAAAAGAGTATTAAATAAAATATTGACATTACTTTTATTAATAATGATTATAATTTTATTTGGAACAGTTCTTTATTTAAATATAATACCTATTAAATATACAATATTAATATTTTTATTAACAATTTCAATAACATTACTTTTAGTACTATGTAATTTTAGTAAAAAGAAAGGTTTTAGAATAATTGGTTATTTCTTTAGTATAATTATTATAAGTATAACTTTATTTTTAGAAATATATTTAATAAATACTTTAGGTTTTTTAATGACTGTTACTAAGGGAAGTTATTTAATTAAAAATTATAATTTAGTAGTATTAAATGATAGTAATTATAAAAGTATTAAAGATTTAAATAATAAAAATATAGGTGTTTATAATATAGATGATATTATTATAGAATTACAAAAGAAAATAAATAAAAAAATTGATGTAAAATATGAAGAGTATGATAGTAAAGAAGAATTAATTAATAATTTATTAACTAGTAAGATAGATTCAATTATTTTAGAAGACAATGAATTATCTTTATTAAAAGAAAATGATAATGATCTATATAATAAATTAAAGAGTATTGATAATATTAAAATAAAGAATGATATTAGTAATATTAAAGACGCAATTGATATAAATAAAGATTCATTTAATATTTATATAAGTGGGATAGATACTTATGGAAATATTAATGAAGTATCAAGAAGTGATGTTAATATTTTAGTTACTGTTAATCCTAAGAGTGAAAAAATATTAATAACTTGGATACCTAGAGATTATTTTGTGGATATTAATAAGGGAGTAAATGATAAACTTACTCACGCTGGAATGTATGGTATAGATACTTCGATTGAGGCAATAGAAAGATTATTAGATGTTAATATTAATTATTATTTAAAAGTTAATTTTACTTCTGTTATTAAAGTAGTAGATTTATTAAAAGGAATTGAAGTATATAATGATGAAACATTTACAACTAATGAAAATATTACTTTTAAAAAAGGAAATATTACTTTAAATGGTGAAGAAGCCCTATCTTTTGTTAGAGATCGCAAACACGTAACTGGTGGTGATATTGGAAGGGGTAGAAATCAAATTAAAGTTTTAGAAGCTTTAATAAATAAAGTATTATCAAAAGATTTATTAAAAAATTATAATAAATTATTAAAATCTTTAGATGGTTCTTTTATAACTAACATAGATCAAAGTACTATATTTAGTTTTATTAAAAGAGAATTAATTAAAAGAAGAAATTGGCAAATAGAAAGTGTTATTTTAAATGGTA
>CANRDM010000070.1 GCA_947629365.1 uncultured Bacilli bacterium | reverse complement strand
CCTTTTAAATTTTTTTTATTGATAATTAATTTAATATATGATAAACTATGGCTAGTTAGCGAAGAAATTATTAAAAGAGATATTATATTATTACTTAAAGAGAGTTAATGGTTTGGTGAAAATTAATGGGTAATATAATAAATAGTATGGGTAATGGAGCTAAATTCAGTGAAGACTGTTATAACTAAAAGTGTATGATTAAGTTCATAAATAAAGGTGGTACCGCATATAAAGTGTCCTTTTGTTTATGAATTTTTTATTTTAGTGAGGTGAGAATCAAAACTTTAATAAACTGGTGTGATAAATATCATAGAGTTAAATATATTATAAGGAGTGAGATTAATGGATAGATATTTTCAAAAAATAAGTTTTGAACAATTTAAAAAAGAGATTAAAGATGATAAAGAGTTATATGAAGAATATAAATTACCTAAAAGAAGTACTAAATATAGTGCTGGATATGATTTTTATGCTTTAGAAGATTTGGAAATAGCTCCTGGTGAAATCAAAAAAATCCCTACTGGCTATCGAGCTAAATTTAAAAATGATGAAGTATTAATGATTTTTGTAAGAAGTAGTATGGGATTTAAATATAATGTCAGACTTACTAATCAAGTAGGAATAATTGATGCTGATTATTTTGATAATAAAGAAACTAATGGTCATATGTATGTGTCTTTGCAAAATGAAGGAAATAAAGTATATAAAATTAAAAAAGGTGAAGCTTATGCCCAAGGATTATTTTTAAAGTATTTAACTTGTGGTGAAGAAGTTTTGAATGAAAGAGAAGGATGGACAGGAAGCCCACTTAGAAAAGAGGATAATAATGAATAAAAAGTTTTATATAAGTACGGCGATAGCTTATACAAGTGCTAAACCACATATAGGTAATACTTATGAAATAGTTCTAGCAGATGCCATTGCCAGATTTAAAAGATTAGATGGTTATGATGTTTACTTCCAAACTGGTACTGATGAACACGGAGAAAAAATTGAACAAAAAGCTAAAGAAGCAGGAGTTACACCTCAAGAATATGTTGATAATATTGCTAGTATTATTAAAAATATTTGGGATTTAATGAATACTAGTTATGATAAGTTTGTTAGAACCACTGACCAAAAACACGAAAAAATTGTAGCGGATATTTTTGAAAAATTATATAATCAAGGCGATATTTATAAAGGTGAATATAAAGGATTATATTGTGTTCCTTGTGAATCTTTTTGGACTGAAACTCAAAGTAATGATGGATTATGCCCTGATTGTGGCCGTCCTTTAATTGAAAAATGTGAAGAAGCATACTTTTTTAAGATGAGTAAATATTCTAAATGGTTAGAGGAATATATTGAAAGTCATCCTCATTTTATTGAACCAGAATCAAGAAAAAATGAAATGTTAAATAATTTTATTAAACCAGGATTAGAAGATTTATGTGTATCAAGGACATCTTTTAAATGGGGAATTCCTGTTAGGTTTGATTCATCTCACGTAATTTATGTTTGGATTGATGCTTTATCTAACTATATAACATTCTTAGGCTATGATACTTTAGGTAATCATAGTGATGAATACAAGAAATATTGGCCTTGTGATATTCATTTAATTGGTAAAGATATTTTAAGATTTCATACTATTTATTGGCCAATTATCTTACACGCATTAGGGGAAGAATTACCACATCAAATTTTTGGCCATCCTTGGTTATTATTTGGTACTGATAAAATGAGTAAGAGTAAAGGTAACATAGTTTATGCTGATGATTTAGTTAAAGAATTTGGTGTTGATGCTATTAGATATTATATGTTAAAAGAAATGCCTTTTGCCTCTGATGGAACATTTACAAGAGAATTACTCATTGATAGTATTAATGCTAACTTAGCAAACAACTTAGGTAATTTAGTTAATCGTACAATGGGTATGGCTGAGAAATATTTTGATGGAGTAATTTCTAATGGTAATCAAATGGCTGACGTTGATCAAAATTTAATTAATGATGTATTAAATTATAAAAACAAAACTTTTGAAAATATGGAAAAATTACATATTGCTGATGCTATAGATAATGTTTTTGATATTTATAAAAGAGCTAATAAATATATTGATGAAACAAGTCCTTGGGTATTAGCTAAAGATGAAAAAGATAAAGAAAGATTGCAAACAGTCTTATATAATTTAATGGAAACTATTCGAATTGGTACTGTTTTATTACAAGCATATCTTCCCGAAACTGCTGAAAAAATATTTGCTCAAATAAATACAAATGAAAAAGCATTTAAAACATTAGATAAGTTTGGTTATTACGAAAATAATAATCATATAGGTACTAAAGAAGTATTATTTAATCGTATTGAGGTAAAATAATGTTTACTGATAGTCACTGTCATCTTTATAAAGAATATTATGATAATTTAGATGAAATAATAAGTTTAGCTAAAGATAAAGGAGTAAATTATTTTATCAATAATGGTTGTGATAAAAATTCTAATATAGAAGTTTTAAATTTAATAAATACATATCCTAATATTTATGGTGCTTTAGGTATTCATCCCGAATATGTTTTAGAATATAGTAATAATGATATTAAATTTATTGAAGATAATCTAAATAATAAAAAAGTTTTAGCTATTGGAGAAATTGGTCTAGATTATCATTATACTAAAGAAAATAAAGATGAACAAATTAAGTTATTTTCTAGGCAATTATCTTTAGCTGAGAAATATAATATACCAGTTATTATCCATAGTAGAGATGCAACTTTAGATACTATTAATACTTTAAAAAAGTATCAAGTAAAAGGAATAATTCATTCATTTTCTGGATCTAAAGAAACAGCTTTAGAATATATAAAAATGGGATTTCTTCTTGGTGTTAATGGAGTCATAACTTTTAAGAATGCTAATATTAAAGATGTTGTTAAAGAAATACCTTTAGAGAAAATAGTTTTAGAAACAGATTCACCATATCTTACCCCAGAACCTTTTAGAGGAGAGAAAAATAATCCAAGTCATATCATTGATATAGCAAATTTTGTTGCTAGTTTATATAATATATCTTTAGAAGATTTAAGAAAGATAACTAATAATAATTTAAACAATTTATTTGGGACTTGTTTTTAAATAAAATAAGCGTATAATATTCTTTTGCTAAGGGTGATAAAATTGAATAAAGAAATGGCAGAACAAATTAAATCGTGTGCAATATTAACTCTTTCCATTATTATATTAACTAATTTATTATTAGCAACAGGAAAGAAAAAGGAAGATAGTAAAGATAGTAATTATGAGATTTATTATGAAACAAGTAATAATTTAAAAGCTAAATATACTAAAGATGAATTTAATAATTTATTGAAAAATAAGAATGCTAAAATAATTTATGATAAATATTATTATATTAATACTCATATGCAAGAAAATGCTAATTATATAGCTCCAGATGGCTATGAATTATGGCAAGAATATTTATTAGTTAATGTTGATAGTAGTAATATAGAATATATAGCAACAGATAATTACTTATTAGTTAAAGCAAAACCACAAAAATTGTTGAGAACTTTATAGTTTTCAACATTTTTATATTTTTGACAAAATAATATAATATCGTTATAATTATATTGAAGGTGAGATAATGAAAAGAGTATTAAATATAACTATTAAATGTTTTATCATTATTCTTTTTGTTATATTATCTACTAGTTACATAACAAAGATAGAAAGTAAAACTTATATTAATAATATAAATAATAATGTTAATTTATCAACAATGGCTTTAAAATTAGATGAATTTATTTCTAATGATATTTACAGTGCTAAAAATACTTTGACTGGTGATTTAACAGGTTATGTTTATAATTGCCCATTATGTAATGGTCATTTAGGATGTATGTATAAGTATGATATTACTGATGGTAAAACAACATATTATGATGAAACATATGGTACTGTTAGAATTGTAGCATCATCTAAAAATCTTCCTTGTGGAAGTATTGTTAGATTTAATAAATCTTTTGTATCAAGTAGTCCAGTTATTGCTATTGTCCTTGACCGTGGGGTAAGAGGCAACGCTTTAGATTTACTAAGTAGAGATATAGAGTATGCTTTAAACTTAGGACGAAGTAGTATCACATATGATGTTTTAAGAGAAGGATGGGGAAAATAGTGCGAGCTAAAAAAAATTTAGGTCAAAATTTTCTCATCGACCAAAATGTTATTAATAAAATAAGTGAATGTATTAATGCTACTGAAAATGATTTAATTATTGAAATAGGTCCTGGTATGGGAGCTTTAACTAAAAAATTAAAAACTAAATCTCCTTTAATTTGTTATGAAATTGATACTGATTTAAAAATATATTTAAATAGTTTGGAAGATGATAAGACAAAAATAATTTATGAAGATATATTAAATACTAATATTAAAGATGACATTAAAGATTTTAAATATGAGCATTTATTTATTGTTGGTAACTTACCTTATTATATTACAACGCCCATTATTAAGCATTTAATTAATCTTGATTTAGATATTGATGAAATGTATTTTATGGTTCAAGATGAAGTTGCCAATAGATATTCCGCTACTTATGGAAGTAGTGAATATGGCAGTATTACTTTATATTTAAAATATTTTTTTAATATAGAAAAATTATTCAAGGTAAGTAAAAATTCATTTAACCCTGTGCCCAAAGTTGAAAGCGCAATTTTAAAATTTACTAAAAGAGATGATCAATTAAATGTTAATAAAGATCATTATTTTAGATTAATTAATGATGCTTTCAAAATGAAAAGAAAAACTCTCAAAAATAATTTAAAAGAATACGATTTAAAAGTAGTAGATGAAATATTGCAAAGACACTATTTAAATGATACCATAAGGGCAGAAGAATTAAGTGAAGCTATATTTGCAGAACTTAGTAATTCTTTATTTGAAAGGAATAAGAATGGATAAAACATTAAAAGTTATTATTATAAGTGTTATAGTATTATCAGTTATTTGGAGTATTGTTTATATAATAGTTAGATATAATAACGAGAGAAATTTAATAAATAGTAATTTAAATGTAAGGGAGATATATTATGTATAATTATGATTTTAAAGAAAATAATGAACAAATTCTTTTAGAAAAAAATGGCGGTGTCCTTGAAATAAATAATGATATTTTTAATAGATGTATCGTAATTACTAATAAAAATATTTTAATATTTAACGATGCTAGTAAAAATGATCCATTAAATGGCCGTGCTGTTTCTCTTTTAAATGATTATATATTAAACCTATGTATTCCTTTAACAAATTTAAATTATAAAGAAGAAGATAATAATACAATAATATATTATAATAATATGGAAATTGTCTTATATGATTTATTAATTAGCAAATATTTTTAATAAAAGAAAAGAATGAGGGGAAAATGAATAGATTAAGTGATGAAAGAAAAATATTATTAATTGGCTTACTTATTGCCTTGGGAATAATTATAGTGGGAATAATAATTGCTATTTTGCTAATTAATGCTAAATATAACTAAAATAAACTAAAATAAGATATAGGTCAGAAGTAATCTGACTTTTTTTAATAAAATTTTTCTAAAAAGAAGGAAATCAAAGAAAAAAAACTAATATATATAGTGAAAGGAGAAATTTTATGCCTTAAAAAATAATTATTAGTTTTTAATTAAAGTCATTATAAATTTAGCAGAAAAGGAAGGAGTTTTGGTTAATGACAAAATTGTTAAAAGATGTAGTAGTAAAGAAACTATTTACAAGTGGCAC
>CANRDM010000069.1 GCA_947629365.1 uncultured Bacilli bacterium | reverse complement strand
ACCTCCAAAAAAATTGGAGCAAACATATATAAAAGCACGGAAAATAACGAGTTTATCCGTGTTTTAATTTTGCTTAAAATTGGAGGAAAAAATGTTAGAAAGTTATAGATTTTTAAAAAGAAATGAAAAAATAGAAAAACAAATAGAATATGCTTGTTATTTTAAAAATGCAAAATTTGAATTTAAACAAGGTAAAATAATTAATATTAAAAATACAAATATAAGTGTTGTTGAACCTCATAAATATTTTATAAGTATTAAAGATAAAATAGTTGTTGTTTTATATTTTAATGAAGATAATATCTTTTTGTATAATCGTTGTAATAAAATTGAAATTAAAAATTTAAAGACATTATTAAAAAAGATAAGCGAGGGTAAATGTAATGTCTAAAAGTAAACTAGGTATATCAAGTTTTGATTTAGATATAAAATTTAAAGATAAAGATGAGGCATATAGATATGCAAAAAGATTAAAAGAGTTCATTAGATATACTTGCAATAAGTATGAAAATTATGAGGCACAAGCAATAATATGCACAAGTAATATTAAAGGTAATACATCAATAGTTTATTACGAGCATAATGGCAAAAAAGGAAGACCTAAAAAAATAAAAGAATATAGTCCATTTGATATAAAGTATTATAATGGTAATTTAGAGGTTGATTGGCACATACATATATTATTAGTATCAAAGCCAGTTTACGCGTTTAGAGAGAAGATAAAAGCATATATTGATAAGAATTGGTACGATAAATTAATTAAAAAGGAATATGTGAAAAGTAAGGAATATAAAAGAACATATAAAAAAGATACAAATATAAAAAAGATAGAATATTTTATAGACCAAGCCGAAGATATATTATTTTGTAATTATTGTAATGAGGATACCATACCCAAAGAATATAGTTTAAAAAAATTATATAATGCTTTTATGAAAATGAGAACAGCAAAAAGAAATATAGGTAAAATTAGTAATAAGAAATTATTAAAAGCAGATGATGACTATTATAAGATAATGAAATATTATTGGAATATTACAAAAGAACAAAATAATAAAAGTATTAATGATTTTATGGGAAAGATAAAGCAAGAAAAAATAATTGATAATATTGATATATTAAAAAAAGGTAATAAAGTACAGAAAAACCTTTGTCGAAGAAATGGAATTTTTAAAGAAGATATAGGGTTTTAAGTTAAAAAAAAGATAGTAATAGAACTATCATACAATATATATAAATATATACTCTCTTTATATTTTTAAATATATTAGTTAATTAAAAAAGAATATAATTTAGATATATTATAGTATATATTATTTGTTGAAAAAGAGTATATGAAAGTAAAAGTAATATAGCGGTATTTAAAGGGAAAAAGTAAGTATTACTTGCTCTTTCATATATATTATTTAGAGATTAAGCTATCAACATAACCTTGAACTTTGGCTTTATCAATGTGAGATAAACTATTTATTTTATTTAAAAGGACAAAGTCATCACTTGAAATATTGTTAGGTTTAATATTGTCGATAGGAAGATTATATTTAGTGCGACATAAAAGGTAGTCAATAGATGTATTATAGTAGTCAGCAAGTCTTATAAGCATATCAGAACTTGGAAATACTCGACCTGTTTCATAAGAAGATATTGTCTCTTGGGTTACATTTAAGTCCATAGCAACTTTGGTTTGTAATAAATGTTTGTCATTGCGAATTTGTTTTAAGTTGTTTACCATATAAGCACCCTCCTCTTATATATAATTTTAAAATTATTAAATTTTAGTGATAGTGATATTATTAATATTAATATGTGTGAAATTATATATTTTTATGTTATAATGTAATTGTAGGTGCATTATGATATGGGAAAGAATTTTAATATAAATTTAGTATTGTTAAAGTTAAAAGAAAAAAGAAAGATTTTTGTATCGGAAACTGATTTACAAATAGAAATAGGTTTTATTATAAAAGAGTTGTACCCCACCGCTAAGGTAAGAGCAGAATATTGTCCCTCTTTTAATAGTAATATGCATATTGATATTGTTGTAATATATGAAGGCAATTTATATGCAATAGAGTTAAAATATAAGACAAAAAAATGTTGTAAGATAATTGATAATGAAATATATAATTTAAAAGAGCATAGTGCAAAAGATGTTAATAGTTATTTATATTTAAAAGATATAGAGCGAATAGAACAATGTAGAGATAATATTGATAATTTTAAAGGTGGTTATACCCTATTTATTACAAATGATTTAAGTTATTGTAAGAAACCTATTAAAGAAAATTGTATATATAAAAAGTTAGCATTAGATAATGATAGTATTAAAAGTGGTATTTTGAATTGGGAAGATAATGCGAGTATTGGAACAAAGAAAAATTGTGATAAGCCATTAAATTTAAAAAGTAGTTATAAGATTAAATGGCAAGATTATTCAAAGATAGATAATAGTAGCACAGGGACATTTATATATTTGTTAAATGAAATAAGTAATTTTAATAGTTAAATAAGTTGTTTTAGGTATTGTTAATATATTTATATTGAAATGGTTAAAAAAGGTTAATATTGGCGAGATATGGGGCGAATAATGAATATTAAGAAAGAAAGGTGTAGAAATGAAAGAAAAAGATATTTTAAAAATTAATGTTAGTCATTATGAGGGGTTAGATATTAGAGAAGAAGCAAATTGTATTTTAAAAATAACGAATTATCATTTAAAATATTGTGATATTAGAGGACAAGTTATAAAAGAAATTAGTTTAAAAGATATTATAAATGTTGGTGTTATAAATGATAAGCATTTAAAAGAAAAAAATAAAAGTGTTATTGGTAGAGGTATAGCAGGTGGTCTATTATTTGGTAGTGTTGGTTTAGTTTTGGGTGGTTTAAGTGGCACAGGGACAAAACAAATAAAAGAAGATGTGCAATATATAGTAGTTAATTATAATGAAAATAATGAGAATAAAGTTATTAGTGTTTATGTTAATGGGGCTTTCTCTGGGGCTTCATTTGTAAAGAAATTAAATAATATAGTTAATTTGTCAAAAGAAGAAAATAAATGTCCTAATTGTGGGAAAGAATATAATATTAGTGAGTTTAAATGTAGTAATTGCGGACAAATGTTGAAAAGTGGAAAGAAATTAAAAGTAATATTTGGGGTTGTAATAGGTATAGTAATATTTATAGTATTTATAGCAATAATAGGGTTATCAGTTAGTAATGGCACACCAAAAGAAGTTAATATAATTGAAAGAATAGCAAATGTTGAAAAAGACCAAGCAATTACAATTAATGATATATTAAAAGATATTGGTATAGAAGAATTTAAAAATATGTCGGCTGATAGTGAAAATTTAGATGGTTTTGAGGGGGTTGGGTCTAAGGGTTATAGAATAGAAACAAGTTTTAGCGATAATGTAATATTATATTTAGATAGCAATAATAATGTTATTTGTGTAAGATATGCTGATAAAGATTATTATAGAAACGGACAAGTATTAAATAAGTTTGATTAAGTAGTATATTAGTTGTTTTAGGTAGTTTAGTATTATTTATATTGAATTACCTTTTTTATTAAAATATAAGAGCAAATATTATGTATTTTGATATTATTTGATAGTAATTTAATTTATAATTATGTAAGGTGGTTGAAATGGGAAAATTAAATATAGTTAGTGGTAATATATTTGACTATTTAGATAATAAAGATTTAATAGTTAATAGTAATAATAAATATATGATATGTGGTAGTGGTGTTTGTGGAGCAATATATAAAAAAGCAAATAAAGAATTATTAGAAGATTATTGTAAAAAGAATTATAAAGAAGATATGAAAGTTAATGAGGTAAGATTTAGTCCAGGTTTTGATTTAGGTATTGATATATTGCATATATATTGTCCTAAGTATTATGAAAGCAACTCTCCCCTATTAGATTTATTAAATAGTTATGAAAAAATAGTTATATCGGCGAAAGATAAAGGGTATAAAAATATTATTAGTGTAAGTATAGGGACAGGGGTACATGGTTATAAGCATATTGATATAGCCAAAGATATTGTTAGTAAATTAAATGAATTAGTAAATAAATGGAATATTAATTTTACATTAGTATTACCAAATGAAGAAATAAAAAAATATTATATAGAAAGTGTGAATTTATGAATATAATAAAAAAGATTAAAAGAGAAATAGATTTTTTTGGAGTACCTAAGGAAAGAAGATTATATTATTATTTACAAAAGTTAGTAAGTGATAAGACTAATTTTAATGTTAATAAAATTGATGTAATTGAGGCAGAAAAGACAAATAGTTTAGATAATCAATTTAATAGTTTTATATTTAAGTATAAAGGAAAAATGTATAAGTTATTAGATAATCAACTTACCCTATTAGATAACTAAATTATCAGTATTTAAAAAAGTACACTTTTATAAAGATTTAATTTTAAGCATAAATTAAGTCTTTTTTTATTTGAAAATGTGTATTATTGAATTTTTAAATATTTAAAAAGTTTTTTGACTTTTTTAAAGAAACGCCTTTTAAGATATCGAATAGTATCATATAATTTTTATTCATATGGTAAGGAGGTGGCATAAAATGAGAGAAAAGGAACTAAGAAAAATAATATCTTTTGTTTGTGATGACTATGTAGATACTATTTTAACATCATTAGAAGAGGAAGAAGATATAGTAAAAGATTTTCCCTATACTATTGCTTGTTCTAATTTTATCGGCGAGTTAAGAGATAAAAATATTATTGTAGATTTAGTTAATACTTTTGAAGATACTATTATAGATAGAATAGTAAGAGAAATTAGTAATTTTTTAGCGAGGTAGATATTAAATGAAAAATAAGATTTTTGGTTATGGGCGAGTTAGTAGTAAAGACCAAAACGAAGATAGGCAAATAGCCGAATTTAAAAAATTAAAAATTGAAGATAGAGATATTTTCATAGATAAGAAATCAGGGAAAGATTTTGATAGAGAACAATATAATGTTCTAAAAACAATATTAAGAGAGGGTGATTTATTAGTTATTGATAGTATTGATAGATTAGGTAGAAATTATAATATGATTTTAGAAGAATGGCGAGATATTACAAAAAGAATTAAAGCCGATATTAAAGTAATTGATATGCCTTTATTAGATACAACATTACATAAAGATTTATTAGGCACTTTTGTATGTGATTTAGTATTACAAGTTTTAAGTTTTAACGCACATAAACAAAGAGAAAGTATTAATCGTAATCAAAGAAAAGGCATAGATGTTGCAAAAGCAAAAGGAATTAAGTTTGGAAGACCCAAAATAGAAAAACCACAAAATTTTGATAATGTGGTTAATAAATGGCAACATAAAGAAATCAAAACAAAAGAGGCAATAGAAATGTTAGGACTAAAACCTAATACTTTTTATAATATGGTTAAAGAAATAATTTAGTAAGTATTAATATACTCTTCCTTACATTTATCTATATACTCTTTTAATATACTTAAATCATTTTTTTGAAAAGATTTTAGTTTGGCTTCTTCCCTACCATTAATATATTTATCAATATAATCTTGCGATATGTTTTTATTATTTTCAATCTTTTGTAAAAAACTTTTATTAGTTTTCATAATTTGTTTATATTCATATGTTTTTTGTATTTTAGCAATAACCATATCACAAGTTATATCTTCATTATTAAAATTTCTAACTCTATGACAATAAAGAGTATCTGATTTATAAGTTATATAATATTTATTACATAATTTACATTTTTTAATATATAGTTGATTACTTGTTGAAAATATACAATTTAAAAAACCTAACATAAATTCATTAAAATTTTTATA
>CANRDM010000068.1 GCA_947629365.1 uncultured Bacilli bacterium | reverse complement strand
TACCGAACGGTACGTACGGTGGTGTGAGAGGGAAGAGTATTCAAGAATTATCTTGGAAAGTCTTCTCTACTCGATTAATTTTATAACAACTAGGTACTAGTTTTCTCGTTAATTTATCTTTTGTATCTTCTAATGTTGAATTATTTATTTGACTAGCAGCGGAGAATTCATTGCCCCCACCACCCATTTCACGCATTACATCACTTACATCAATATTACCTTTACTTCTAGCACTAATATTTATAATATCTTCATTTGTTAATCCTAAAGCAAATGTGGCATCGATATTACGATATTTTAATAAATAGTCAGCTACCTTAGCAAGTTCTTCTCTAGTATATAAAGTATCACTATCCCCCAATAGCAATCGCAGCAGTATAAGTAATAAAACGAGTTTTAGAAACTAAATTTTGAATTTTACGATCAGCAAGATAATCCTCAGTGAAAAAGTCAGTAACCCTAGCTATTTCACCACCTTTTTTGGTAAGCTTATAAATTGTTTCCATTGTTTTTGAACTTGCATTCTTAGTAAATTTATTAGTATCTAAAAATATGCCCGCTAATAAATAATCAGCAATTCTTGCCGTTATTTTGACATTAGATAGAATCATCATTTCCGTAAGTATTTCTGATGCACTAGATAATTTAGGCATAATATATTGATATTCCGTAGCGATTGTATCTTGATCAGGATCGTGGTGATCAATAATAGCAATATCTCTAAATTTATCTAAAAAAGTAGAGCAGGATGTTAAATAAGTTTTATTCATATCAACAGTAATTAATAAAGTATTATCGGTAAGTATTTGTTCTGCTTTTTCTTTAGTAGTAAAACTAGTTAATTCTTTAGCTTCATTATAAATAGTTTTCATTCCTTGCTCCATTTTATCAATATCATCACTCATTATAATATAAGCCTCTTTACCTAATTTTTTAACAATCAAACTCATTGCAATGGAAGAAGCTAGTGCATCATAGTCAGCTCTAATATGGGGTGAGATAAAAACAATATCACTATTAATAATTAATTCATCTAATTTTATTTTAAATTCTTTTATATCCATAAATGTACCTCTTAAAAACTTATTATAAAAAACTTTTAAATAAAAATCAATTGTATTTGAATAAATAGTATTTTTTAAATAATGATTAAAATAATCCACATTATTTATAATTTAAAAGGAAATGGTTAAAATAAAACATATATAAATAGTAGAGGGAGAAAATTTATGAATAAAAATTTAGATAAAATGATTGATGAATATACCAATAATTATAGTGAATTATTTATTGAGGCTTTTTATATAAAATATATAAATGATTTTGATATAAAAGAATTTGATCAAGCTTTAGAAAAATTATATCAAGAATTAACTTATAAAATTAATAATAAAATATATAATAAGTTAAAAAGAATGCAATATCCTAAAGAAATATATCAAAAATATCAAAATAAAAAGGAAGACTAAGCTTCCTAGTTATTATAACTATTGTTATTATTACCTGTAAAGAATCCGGCACCAATAATTATTACTAATAAGATAAATAATACAATCCATATTGCAGCTCCTATACCATAACCGCTTGTATATCCTGCATAGTTACCGCCACCATAACAAGGAGTACCAGCATAGTTACCACCATAGTAACCATTATTTCCGTAATAATACATATTATACCTCCTTTATGTATCTATTATATTTTATTAATCATAGTCACATTTTGACATTAAAAAATTAATAATTTATTTAGATATTCTTCTTTCTATGGTATGATATAAGTATGGTGAAGATATGAAAAAAACATTTTCCAAAATTGATAAACCTTTATTACTTATTACAATTATGTTATGTAGTATTGGCCTGTTAATGGTTTTTTCATCTTCTTCAATTTCAGCAATACATCGTTATAATAAAAGTATAACTTACTTTTTTATAAGACAATTAATCTTTTTAATTGTTGGTTTTATTGGGGGATTTGTAATACTTTTTATTAAAACAAAAAAATATGAAAAATTATCTTGGCTTTTGGTTATTGGCATAATTGCCGTTTTAGCATCTTTATTAGTTTATGGCGAAATTACTAATCACGTTCAAAGTTGGTTTTATATTCCTCATACCGGATTTGCTATTCAACCAAGTGAGTTTGCAAAGTCATTTTTAATTTTATTTATGGCTTGTTATTATGGCAGAATTATTAAAAATAAACCTGATAATTTAATATATTATTTAATTCCTTTAGGTATTGCTTTTATTATGGGTATTTTAATATTGATGCAACCAGACTTTGGTAGTGCTGTTATTTTACTAGCGATTGGTTTTTGTATTTTTATTAGTTTACCAATTGAAAAAAGCAATTTACCTAAGATTATGTTAATTTTAGGTGTTGGGGGTGTTATCTTAGTTTTAACCCTTCTTTATAGTGGGGTAGAAATCCTTAATAGTGATCAAATGAGTCGTTTTAATTTTCGTAATCCTTGTCAAAGATATACAGAAGAATCTGGTTATCAGGTTTGTAATGGCTTTATTGCTATTAATAATGGTGGCCTTACGGGGGTAGGAGTTGGTAATAGTACCCAAAAATATTCTTATTTACCTGAGAGCCATACAGATTTTATCTTTCCTATTTTAGTGGAAGAGTTAGGACTTGCTGTCGGAATATTTGTTATTATTTTATATGCTTTACTTTTATATCGTATTTTAAAGATTGCTAAAAGGACTTATAATTTAAGAAATTCAATTATTGCTTATGGAACATTTTGGCTTTTTACTTTCCATATAATTATTAATTTATGTGGAATGTTATCGCTTTTACCACTTACGGGTGTCCCTCTTCCTTTAATGAGTTATGGTGGTTCATCAACACTTAACTTTATTGGAATGTTATTTCTAACGCAAAGGGTAGCTATTGAAAATAATGAAACAAAATATCAACTAGAATTAAAAAAATTAACTAATTAATGTGAAAGTTTAGTGAAATTAAAAGGAAATCCATAAAAATACTTTTATATATATAGTGAAAGGAGAAATTTTATGGATTTTTTATTGTATGTAAAAAATAATAAATTAGTAATATTATTTATAAGTATTTTATTAAATATTATTCTTTTAATAAGCACCTCAATCTTAATAATTAATATTACTAATAATGTTTGTGATTGCGAAAATAATCCTTTAGAAAGTGATAAGTCACTAGAACAAAAAGAAATAGTAGAAGATACTAAAAAAGAATTTAGTGTTGAAGTTAAAGGAGCAGTAAATGCTCCAGGGGTTTATAAAGTTTTAGATAACTATATTATTAATGATGTTATTAAAATGGCGGGAGGCTTTAAAAGTGATGCCTTTACTGATAATATTAATTTATCTCATCATTTAGAAGATGAATTAGTTATATATGTTTATACTAAAAATGAATATAAAAAGAATAATACCATTGTAAGTAGTACTTGTAATTGCCCAACTTATGATATATCAAAATGTACTGATAATAAAAGTAGTATTATTACAAGTAATAGTGAAAGTGTTGATAACAATGATAATATAAGTAATAATAAAGAAGATGATAATAAAGTAAATGGTAAAGTAAATATTAATACCGCCAGTAAAACCGAGTTAATGACTTTATCAGGGATTGGAGAAGCAAAAGCAAATGATATAATTAATTATCGTAATAATAATGGCTTATTTAAAAGTATTGAAGATATTAAAAAAGTAAATGGAATTAAAGATGGAACATTTAACAAAATTAAAGACAATATTACAGTCTAATTACTTTTATTTATTATTAGTATTATTTACTTGTTTTTATATCTTTATTGTAACTTATGTAATTCATTATCAAAGTAATATAAAGTCTAATACTTTGGAAGGGATAGTTACTAATGTATCTTATAAAGATTATGGAATTAAATTTACCTTAAAGTCGACTGAATTAGTAGAATGTACTTATTATACGAGTGAATATATCGAATTGTTAGGAAAAAAAGTTTCTCTTAATGGTCTTATTACTAAGCCAAAAAATAATACTATTCCTAATACTTTTAATTATTATCAATATTTATATAATAATAAAATTTATACTACTTTTAAAGTAAATGATCTAAAAATAATTAAAAAGGAAAATATATTCTATAAAATTAAAAATATTATTATTAAGAAAATTAATCAATATAATGAACAAATAAGACCATATTTAAAATTATTTTTATTAGGAGATAAAAGTGATTTAGATAATAATACTTATAGTATTTATAAAACTAATGGAATATGGCATTTATTTGCTATTTCGGGAATGCATATTACTTTAATAATTTATTTATTTAATTTATTATTAAAAAGATTTAAATATAAAAAAATAGTTATAACTAGCTTTCTTCTTTTTTTCTTATTTTTGACTAATTTTAGTGCATCCCTTTTAAGAGTAGTTTTATTTTATTTATTAAAAAATATCTTTAATTATTTTAATATTAATCTTAAAAGTTATAAAATATTAATTATTTGCGCTTTTCTTATTTTAATATTTAATCCTTTTATGATCTATAATATTGGTTTTCAATATTCCTTCATTATATCTTTTGCTCTTATGTTATTAAGTTATAAAATTAATGGTAATTATTTAATGAAGATAATTAAAATTAGCTTTATATCATTAATAGTAGCATTACCTATAACAATTAATTTAAATTATGAAATAAATATTTTAAGTATTATTTTAAATATCTTCTATGTTCCTTTTATCTCGTTAATTATCTTTCCTCTTTCTTTAATTACTTTTGTAATTCCTTTTATTACTCCCTTACTAAAAGGTTTAATTATAATACTTGAAGTAAGTAATAATATTTTTTATAATTTAAAATTAAATATTATTATACCTAAAATGCCTTATCTAATAATTATTTTATATTATTTAATCTTGTATTTAATTTATAAATATAAATATAAAATTAATTATTTATTATTAGTTTTAATTATCTTTATTAATATATTACTTCCTAAGTTTGATAGTAGTTATTATATCTATTATTTAGATGTATCCCAAGGAGATGCAAGTATAATTATAAGTCCTTATAAAAAAGAAGTAATAATGATTGATACTGGAGGGTTAATTAATTCTAATTATCATATATCTGATAATACCATTTTATTTTTAAAAAGCCTCGGAATTAGTAAAATAAATTTACTAGTTACTACGCATGGAGATTTTGACCATATGGGAGAGGCCATTAATATAATTAATAATTATAAAGTAAAGAAAGTTATCTTTAATTGTGGAGAATATAATGCTTTAGAAAAAGATTTAATTAAAGTTCTTAATGATAAACATATTAATTATAATAAGTGTATATCTCAATATAAAATGTCTAATAAGCAAAAATTATATTTTATTAATCAAAATGATTATAATAATGAAAATGATAGCTCTAATGTTATTTATACAAATATCAATAAATATCAATTTTTATTTATGGGTGACGCTAGTAAAACAGTGGAGAGTGATTTATTAAATAAATATAATTTAAATAATATTTACGTTTTAAAAGTCGGTCATCACGGTAGTAAAACTAGTAGTAGTAAATTATTTATTGATAGTATTAAACCTAGATACGCTATTATAAGTGTGGGGAAAAATAATTTATATGGTCACCCAAATGAAGAAGTATTAAATAATTTAAATAATTCTCATATTTATAGGACAGATATATTTGGTAGTATTATGGTTAAAATAAAAAATAATAAATTAAAAATAAAAACATTTAAACCATAATAAAAGACCACACGATAAATAAATATCAGCCATAAAATATAGTACATTATATAATGTTTATATAGATTAGAGTATTGACTTATAGGCCTTACTCTTTTTTATTTTGAAAAAATACTTTTCAAGAGAGAAAAAATATGATATGATAATGAAGAAAAGTAGAAAAGAACGAGGGATAAAAATGTCTGTGGAAGAAAAACAAAAAATT
>CANRDM010000067.1 GCA_947629365.1 uncultured Bacilli bacterium | reverse complement strand
AAATATAAAAAGTCTCCATATAAATAGGGACTTTTTTTCAAATTCGCAACATAATATTTTTCGCAACATAATGGTAAAATGATAGATGAAAAACCATTCTATAACCTTTCTTATGACCGAGTATTTAAATCCGTGGTATTAGATATATTAAATCGTCGTTATTTAAATGGGATGTTAACAGATATATTAGAAAAAGAAGTAAAAGTAGAAGAAATAGAATATAGTGAATTACCAATGACATCAGTAAGAGATAAAGTGCAAGTATTAGATATTTTATTATTAACTAAAGATCAAAAAAGAATAAATGTGGAATTAAATAGTAATTTTGATGAATATATTAAAGAAAGAAATTTAATGTATTATTTTCGGTTATTATTAAGAAAATATAAATATGAAACAACAATGGGAAGAAGTAGCGATAGTAAGGAAGAGAAAGAAGAAAGAGAGAGATGGGAAAACATAGATGAAGTAGTTCAAATAAATTTAGATTTTAATCATCCAACAAATAAATTAAAAAGAACAGTAAAACTAATGGATAATTATGGACAAGAATACTATGATAAATTTAAAATAATAACTGTAAATATTGCTGGGTATAAAAAGTTGTGGTATGATAAAAACATCAAAGGAGATCCAACGCATCAAGAACTAACTTTATTAGGGGCCAATAAAGAAGAAATCATTGCGTTAGGAAAAACAAACGAGATACTTAAGAAAGTAGGGGAGAAAGTATTAGAGATGAATGAAGATGTGATTAAACAAATGCAACTTGAACAAGAAAGAGATTTCGAATACATATACCGAAAGAGAATGGAAGATAGCGAAAATAAAGGATTAGAAAAAGGAATTCAAGAAGGTTTAGAAAAAGGTATTTATGAAACAAAAATCAACACAGTTAAAGAGTTATTAAAAGAAGGCAGTCTTTCTACTAAAACAATAGCTAAGGTAACAAAACTAAGCGAAGAAGAGATAATTAACATTCAAAAAGAAAGTTTAAAAGATAAGAACTAATTTATTAAAATAGTCTAAGTAAACAACTTAAGAAATTGTTAGCACTGTGAAGTATTATGTTAGTACTTATGTTATTAGTTTTTACATATGTTGTAGCAAGAACTATTCCCATTGCCATATAAGGAAGCGCATAAATAAATGTGTTTAAAAGAGTTGCTTCTTGGCCGACAGTATGAAGTAAGCCAAAAGATATACCGGAGATAATAATGAATACTTTATCATTAGGAATTAAATTTCTTAAACAACCTCTAAAAACATACTCTTCAACAATTGGTGCATATATAATAGCGGCCGGAAATAAATACCATAAGGGAAGGGTATTTAAAGACACTTCATTTTGACTTTGACTTATTTCTCCGGTAAATAGAGCAATAATTAAAGAAACACCAATATTAGCTAAAAGTAAAATACCATATTTTTTTAATAAGTATTGACTATAACTTTGGATGTTTTCAAAGAACGTTTTAAAACTATTAACAAATTCTTGATAAAATAAACTGATTGTTAAAAATAATAAAATAATATCTGTGGCTAAATTAAAAATAATGGTAAAAGTAAGAGTGTATTCTTGAATAAATAATCTAATTATATCTCCTAAAATAAAGTTAACAAAAATATAGATAGACATTAGAATTGCACTTTTAATAATATTACTATTACTTTTTTCATTTTTAGTTAAAATTGGCATTTCCTTTTTCAATTTTTCTTCTTTGGGAATATTTCTTAACATAAATAAATTAATAATTGGTATTAAAAATAAAATGGTGCTGCTTGATGTAAAAAAGATAATTGTAGAAGCATTAACAAAATAGGCGCGATGTTTAGATATTTGATTTTTACTAGCAAATATTATCATTCCTAAAAAGAGTATTATACCAATGATTGCAAAAGTATAATAAAAGTTATGATTGCTAATTATAGAGGTTATATTTTCACTTGCACCCTTTAAACTAGCTAATTCAGAATTAATTAGATCATCAACTTTAAAAATATTTAAATAAATTAAATTAATAATACCTATAATACTAGATATAATAAAATATATTTTTTCTCTCATTATAAAACTTCTTTCTTTAATAAGTATATCATAAAAAATAAATTTTATTGCAAAAGAATAATGATTATGATAATCTAAAAATTAGAAAGGAATAATATAATGATTGAAGTTAAAAATGTTTCCAAAGAATTTACTAAATATATTAATAAAAAAGAAAAAATCCAATTTTTAGCTAATGATGATATAACATTTACCGCTAAAGAAGGAGAAATATTGGGAATTTTAGGCCCAAATGGAGCTGGTAAAACAACACTTCTAAGAATAATTGCAGGCATAATGAAACCAACTAAAGGGAATGTTATAATTGATAATTTATCTTATGATGATAATGATATTAAAATAAAAAAAGAAATAGCTTTTTTATCTGGTAATACGAAATTATATAAAGATTTATCTGGTTATGAATTGCTTAAAATGTGTGGAGAATATTATCATATTGATAAAAATGAAGTTGATAATATTATCGATAAAATGATTAAAGAATTTAAATTAGAATCTTTTATTCATCAAAGAATTGGGACTCTTTCTACAGGTCAAAATCAAAGAATAGCCATTGCTAGATGCCATTTACATAATCCTAAGTATTATATATTAGATGAAGCCACTAGTGGGCTTGATACAATTCTTAGTCAAATAGTTCTAGACTTTATTAAAAGTGAAAAAGCTAATGGTAAATGTATTTTATATTCTACTCACTATATGGAAGAGGCAGAAAATATTTGTGATCGAGTAATAATTATTAATAAAGGTAAAGTTATTAAAATAGATAGTCCTGATAATATTAAAAAAGAAACTAAAACGACTAATTTAAGAGATGCTTTCTTTAAATTAATTGGAGGTATTGAAGATGAAAAGTAATATATTTATAACTTTAAAAAAAGAATTAAGAGCTATTTTAAGAGAAAAGAAATCTTTAATAATAATGCTTCTAACACCTTTAATAATACCTATTTATTTCTTTGCTTTTTCTTTTATCTTTGATGGAATGATGAATGAAGAATATTTTGAAGATAGTAATACAAGCAAATATCAAGTGGGAATTAATTATGAATTAAGTGATCCAGAAAAAGAAATTATAAAGAATTTAAATTTAGAATTAATTACTTATAAGAATAAAGAAGAATTAGAAAATGCTTATAATAATAAAGATATTTTATTTTATATTATATATGATAATAATAAATATACTATCTATGGTAATGATATGAGTAATGATGGAAGTATTGCATCAACTTATATTACTAGTTATTTAGATAGTTATAATAATTATAAAGCTCAAGAATATTTAACAAGTATTGGGGCTGATATTAATAGAGTTTATCATAGTATTGACTATGAATTTGAAAGCGTTGAAGGATCAAATATAATGATGGATACTTTAATATCAATTGGTTTTACTTTTGCCATTATGTCCATTTGTTTGACCGCTATTTATACAACTACAGATACTATGGCTGGTGAAAAAGAAAGAGGTACTTTAGAAACATTCTTAACTTTCCCAGTTAAAAGTTATGAAATAATTGCTGGTAAATATTTAGCTATTACCACATCTTGTATTATTACTAGTTTATTAGATATTATTTTAGTTGTATTATCTTTAAGTGGTTGTTATTATTTATTTGATGTATATAATAATGCTATTTTGAATATTAATGTTGGTACTATTATTTTAGCTATAATTATTCTTATATCTTTTGCTATCTTTATTAGTGGTTTAAGTATCTTAATATCATCAAAAGCTAAAACATATAAAGAAGCGCAAAGTAGTTTAACACCTCTTAGTTTAGTAACAATTATACCAATGTTTTTAACTACAGCAGGTATTGAACTTAATTTAGGTATGTCTTTTATTCCTATTGTTAGTCATACTTATTTATTACAAGATTTATTAATTGGTAATAGTAATATTTTATATCTAATAATTACTTTTATAACAACAATTATATATACAATTTTAATTATTAATATAATAAGTAAAATATATAGTAAAGAAGATATTTTATTTCAAAATTAAAATAACTTAGTATTCAAATGTAATATATTTTGTTTTATAATATTTAAAGAGAGGTGGATGATATGAATCCAGTTGCATTTACTGTTTTTAATATTGAAGTTAAATGGTATTCAATAATGTTATTAATTGGAATGGTTTTAGGTTTCTTTATTGTTTTAAGAGAAGCTAAAAGATTTAATATTCCAAGTGATTTTGTTATTAATTTATTCTTTTGGGTCATTATAATGGCTTTAATTGGGGCAAGAGTATATTATTGTTTATTTAATTTCTCTTATTATAAGGCTAATTTTATAGAAATATTTAAAGTATGGGAAGGTGGACTAGCTATTCACGGTGGTTTGATAGCGGGTTTAATTACCCTTATAATCTATTGTAAAAGATATGATGTTAACCCACTAAAAATGACCGATATTGTGGTAGTACCACTTCTTCTAGGCCAAGCAATTGGAAGATGGGGTAATTTCTTTAATAGCGAAGCACATGGAGTAGCCACAACTTATTTTCATTTAAAAGAACTACATATTCCGGAATTTATTATTAATGGAATGAAAATAGGTAATGTTTATTATCATCCTACATTCCTATATGAAAGTTTATTTTGTTTAGTTGGCTTTATTATCTTATTATTTGTAAGAAGATTACGTTATTTAAAAAGAGGGCAACTTACGGCATTATATATGATGTATTATTCTGTAGGACGTTTCTTTATTGAAGCAATGCGAACTGATTCATTAATGCTTGGAGGCTTTAGAATGGCGCAAATTGTTTCTATCTGTTTATTTGTTGTGGGTCTTATTATGTTTATTATCTTCTGCCGTAAGAGTAAGTTTGAAGATTTATATAATGAAGCATAATATATTATAGAAATAGAAAGGGATTTATATGTACGATTTAATTATTATTGGTATGGGTATTGGCGGAATTACCGCAGGGATATATGCTAAAAGAGGTAATTTAAATGTTTTACTTTTAGATAAAGGTTTACCAGGAGGAATGCTTAATAATATTGAAATGATTAGTAATTATCCGGGTCTTATTAATGTTAAAGGAAGTGATTTTGCTAATATTCTATTTAATCAAGTTAAAGAATTAGCTATACCCTATAAATTTGAAGAGGTTATTTCTTTAGAAATAGATGATGACGTAAAAAAAGTTATTACTAAAAATGGGGAATATATGGCTAATAGTGTGATAATTGCAACAGGAACTAAGCCAAAATATTTAGGCCTTGATAATGAAAAAGATCTTCTTGGCAGAGGCATAAGCACGTGTGCAACTTGTGATGGTAACTTTTATAAAGATAGTGAAGTTGCTGTAGTAGGAAGTGGTAATAGTGCTTTGCAAGAATCTTTATATTTAGCTAATATATGTAAAAAGGTTTATATTTTAAATCGTAAAACGGGTTTTAAAGGAGAAGATATTCTTCTTGAGAAAGTTCAAAATAAATCTAATATAGAAATTATTTATGGCGTAAATATTAGTAAGTATAATGAAGTTGATGGTAAGATAGAAAGCGTTATTCTTGATAATGGTAATACACTTAATGTAAAAGGAGTCTTTATTTACATTGGTTATCGTCCGAATACTGATATGTTTAAAGATTTAAATATAACTAATATTGATGGTCACATAATTGTTGATGAAAACTTTGAAACTAAAGTTGAAGGTGTTTATGCAATTGGTGACGTTGTTAAAAAAGATATTTATCAATTAGTAACGGCGGCTTCAGATGGAATCAAAGCCGTTAGTAATATATCTAAGATTATTCAGCATTAAGGAGTGAAAAATAAAAAACACTCCTTTTTAAGTGAAATAAATGAAAAAAATAAAAAAAGAAAAACTTTTTCGCAAAATAAGAAAATAAAGAACAAACAAAAGAAAATCTGTA
>CANRDM010000066.1 GCA_947629365.1 uncultured Bacilli bacterium | reverse complement strand
ACTTTTTCTACTACTTTAGCTTCTTTTTCTTCCTTTTTAACATATTTACATTTAGGGTAATTAGAACAAGCCACAAATTCGCCATATTTACCCTTTCTAATAACTAAATTACCTCCGCATTCAGGACATACTTCACCAGTTTCTTCAGGTTGCTTTTTTTCCATATTTTTTAAGGCATCATCCATAATGGGAGCAAATTTATCATAAAATTCGTGCAATACTTTAATATTATCTTTTTTAGCTTCGGCAATTTCATCTAAATCTGATTCCATATTTGCCGTATATTTAACATTAATAATATCACTAAAATATTCTTGCAATTTATCAGTTGTTTCCATCCCCATTTCCGTAGGAATAAATTTTTTATCTTCTAATTTAACATAATCGTGGTCTTTTAATGTTGATATAATGGTGGCATAAGTTGAAGGCCTACCGATTCCTAAACTTTCTAATTCCTTAATTAAACTGCTTTCTGTATATCTACTTGCTGGCTTTGTAAAATGTTGAGATTTATTAATCGCGTCCGCTACTAAAACATTACTTTGAAAACTTTTAAAATCTGGTAATATTTTATCTTCACTATCTTCATATTCTTTATAAACTTTTAAATAACCGTCAAATACTAAAACACTTCCTGTAGTTTTAAATAAATAATCATTATTTAAGAAAGTTACAGTTGTCACTTTAACTTTAGCATCAGCCATAATAGATGCTAAAGCTCTTGTATAAATTAATTTATATAATTTATATTCATCATTTGATAAATAAGGCTTAACAGATTCTGGAGTTCTATTAATGCTTGTTGGTCTAATACCTTCGTGAGCATCTTGAATATTGGCATTTTTCTTGCCTACTTTAGCAAAACCAACATATTCTTTTCCATAAGTTCCATTAATAAAACCTTTAGTTTCTTTAATAAATTCATCCGAAAGACGAACACTATCCGTACGCATATAAGTAATAAGCCCGACAGTTTCTTTAGCTAAATCGACACCTTCATATAATTTTTGCGCAATTTTCATTGTTTTAGAGGCAGCAAAATTAAGTTTAGTCGAAGCCATTTGTTGTAAAGTTGAAGTTTTAAAAACTTCTCTTGCTTGTTTCTTTTTATCTTTTTCTTCAATATCTTTAATGGTAAATGATTTTGATAATTTAGAAAGAATAAGATCAGCTTCTGCCTCATTATGAATTTCTATATCTTTATCTTGATATTTAATTAATTCCGCTGTAAAGTCTTTAAAATCGGCTTCAATTGTCCAGTATTCTTCAGGAACAAAAGCTAATATTTCTCTTTCTCTATCAACAATTAATTTTAAAGCTACTGATTGAACTCTTCCGGCACTTTTACCACCCGTTTTATATTGCATTAATTTAGATAAGCGAAAACCAATTATTCGATCAAGAATTCTTCTCGTTTCTGCTCCTTTAACTAAATTCATATCAATTTTAGCTTCTTCTTTAATCGAATTTAAAACAACATCTTTCGTTATTTCTCTAAATGTTACACGAGAATATTTTTCTTCCGGTATTTTTAACTCATCTTTTAAATGCCAAGAAATAATTTCCCCTTCTCGATCGGGGTCGGTGGCAAGATATACGTGATCAGCACTATCAACTAGCTTTTTTAATTCTTTAACATCTTTATTTTTACCTTTTATAATTACATAATTAGGTTTAAAATCATTATCCAAATCTACACCTAAACCATATTTACCAGAGGTAGCTAAATCTCTAATATGGCCTTTTGATGACACAACTTTATAATCACCTGCTAAATATTTTTCAATTGTTTTACTTTTAGCGGGAGATTCTACAATGACAACATTTTTCATAAAAATTTTTTCTCCTATCAATAATAATTTATACAATGAATTTTATTTAATGTCAATTATTTTTGGTGAAAAAAACTACTTACATAGCGTAAATAGTTAATTTTCTTCTTTACTTTCATTATTTTCTATATTGTTTTCTTCTTCTATTTTAGCATTATATTCATCAATTTTTTCTTTTAAATAAGTAAAATAATCATTTTTAATAGCTTTACTACTCATTTCAATTTTTAAAGTAATAGCGTTATTAATTTCAATAATTTCCTCATTAGTATATTCTTTATCAGTAAAATATTTTATTTTACTATTTGATGCATTATAGTATGCATATTCATCTTTCCAAGACCCATCAGCAAAAACAACTCTTGAAACATAGTCTGGACTAAATAAATCGGTACCCATATAAAGTCTTGGATCATAATCAAGATTAAGTAAATTAGCAATAGTAGGCAACAAATTAATATATGAATTATATTGATTAAATACTTTTGGCTTCATACTACTATTATATATTACAAATGGTGTTCTTTCAATTTCATAGTCATCAAGTTCGTGAGATACTAATTTACTAACATTACTTTTATTTAAACCATAAGGATAATGATCAGCTAGCAAAACAATAACGGTATCATCAAATTTATTAGCTTCTTTTAATTTATCAACTAAAATACCGATAGCGTTATCTAAAACTTTTAGTTTAGATAGATAACGACTATTTTGTTCAGAATATCCTTCATCCATAAAATAATCTTTATATAAATCACCATAAGTTGATGATACAGAATAAGGTTGATGGGAAGTAACTGTCGTAAACCAAGTCATAAATGGTTTATCATCATCACTATTTAAGATTATATCTAAGCCTTTATCAAATAATTCTTCATCACTTGGCCATTCACCATAATAACCAGCTGTTTCAATACCTAAACTAGAAGCATTATAATACTTACCGCTTCCCATATTTGGATGAATTGTTTTACGATAATAATACCACTCAATAAAATCGTGCATACTTGTTGTAGTATAACCTTTATTATTAAATAAATTAAAGATAGCTTCAAAATAAGTATTATCTTTATAAACATTAGAGGTACAAGTATTATATATTGAGTATAAACTAGTCATTGCACTAAATTCATTATTACCGGTAGCACAACTATTTCTTGGTGAATAGTTATTAGCAAAACTCCAACCATTAGTATATAAATTATAATAATTAGGAAAATATTTTTCATTGATAATGGCATTATTAACTGATTCCATTAGAATAACAATAACATTTTTACCTTCAAACTTTCCTGTATATTCATTAAAATCAGTAACTTTTCGCGTCACAAAATAATTATTTAAGCTTTTATATTTTTTATTAGTTTCTTCTTCTGCTATTTTACTTAAAGCTTCACTTACTTCTCTTTTTACTGGTTCAGTTGTCTCATTTTCCCCTTCAAATACAACTTCGCTTTCTTCAACCGGAAAAATAAATGTTTTAAAATCAATAATACCAAAAACAACTGGTCCAAATTGATTAACAGCAATGGTTGGTACATCAGGTGATTTAAATAATTCTTTATTAGTTTTAACTTGTAATGCTTCTTGCATAAAAGATAAATTAAAGGTTAAATAATAAAGAACAGTCGTTATTATTAAGCCAACTAAAATAAACAATGATTTTAAATTAAACTTAAGTTTTTCATAATGAGAATTTCTAATTAAAATTAAATAAACAATGTATAAGATAAATGGAATAAAAACTAAATAATAACTTATTTTAATTGAGGCTAAAAAATCACCAATATAATCTGTAACAGCGCCAAATTGACTAGAGGTATGAAATGATATGTAAACCCCTAAAAAGTTAATAAATCCTCTTTGTAACCATACATAAATACTATAAATTAAAATAAAGACTATATTAATTGTATTCTTTAACCATCTTCTTTTAGTAATAGTACTAAGTGTGGTAATAATTAAAGAAATAATTATATCACTTAATAATATTCTTAAAGTGGCATATGATAATATTTGAAAACCACTTGATAATTTAAAAATTATTTCAATTGCAAATAATGTTAATAATAATACTAAAAAATTCTTTAAATAATTATCTTGATATTCTTTTTCAGCATCTAATATGGGAGCAAACTCTTCTTTCGTTTGCCCGACATTTTCTTCTGTTTTTTCTGTTTTTTCTATTTCTTCTATTTTACTACTTCTACTCATTTTTACTTAATCTCCTCTAACATATCTTTAATGGGTTTAAATGTTTTGCGATACTCATTAAGTATACCATATTTTTTAATAAGTTCAATATGTTTTTTTGTTGGATAACCTTTATGATGTTCAAATTCATACTCAGGATGAAGACGACCAAATTCAATCATTAAACGATCTCTTGTGACTTTAGCAATGACGGAAGCTGCCGCAATACTAAGGCTCAAAGCATCCCCGTGAACTATAGGTAACACGGGAACATCTCTTGCAAGTTTCATTGCATCAGTTAGAATATAATCAGGGCTCTCATTTAAATTATCTAAAGCAATATTCATTGCTTTTCTTGATGCTTCTAAAATATTTATTTTATCAATTTCTTCAGGGCCAACAATTCCTACCCCAACACTTATGGCATCTCTCATAATGATATCATAATATGCTTCTCTTTTCTTCTCACTAAGTTGTTTTGAATCTGTAAGACCTTCCAAATAATAATTGGGTGGTAAAATAACTGCTCCGGCAACAACGGGACCAACTAAAGGCCCTCTTCCCGCTTCATCTGTACCAGCAATTAAATGATAACCTTTATTATATAAATCTGTTTCATATTTTAGTAAATCTACTTTCATAAATATCAAATGTTACTCCTTTAATAATACCCCCAACAATGTCATTATACACCTTTTCACTAACTTTGTCATAGTCAACTTCATTATTTTTAAACGCTCCTATTCTTTTGGCAATTACTTCATACATATCCATTAAATCATTATTAGTAATTCCATATTTTTCTTTTAAAACGTTAGGATAATTATCGTATAGAGTATTTAAAATATGATTAGCTATATCAAACATATTTAATATTTCTTTTTTAATGCCCCCAAAAGATGCAATATTTAGGGCAACAATTTGATCATCAAGTTTAGGCCAAAGAATTCCTGGCGTATCTAATATAACAATATTTTTAGAGGTTTTAAGATAAGTTAAATTTTTAGTTACCCCTGGTTTATTTTCCACATTACAAACATTTTTACCAGTTAGCCTATTAATAAGAGTACTTTTCCCAACATTAGGAATGCCAATAACTAAAGCTCTTATTTCTTTTTCATTTAGGCCTTTCTCTTGTCTTTTGCTTTGCATAGCTTTAGTTAAAGTATGAGTTAATTCAATTACTTTTTCATAGTCTTTATTATTTTTTAAATCTAAAAGAATAACATTATAACCTAATTCTTCATAATATTTTACCCACTTATTAGTCATTTCTAAATCACATAAATCTTTTTTAGTCATAATTAAAATTTTTATTTTATTTTGAATTACTTCATCAACATTTTTTATTTTACTTGAATATGGTATCCTAGCATCAATTATTTCATAAACAATATCGATATTTTTAATTTCTTCTTTTATCAATCTTTTTGTTTTTTCCATATGGCCAGGATACCAGTTGATTACGGATTTATTAACCCCATTATTGTTTTCATTCATTTTCTACACCTTCTTCTCTTGCCAATTCATACAATTCTTTCTCATCTTTTATTATTTTAATCAATTCTTCTTTAGAAGGCAAATAGGTTAAATATTTTGATGCATATACATTTTTCACATTATCACCTAAAGTCATTTCTACTACAGCATCATCTTTATCTGCACATAATAATATTCCAATAGGTTCATTTTCTCCTTCAATCATTTGAGTCTTTTTATAATAATTTACATACATTTGCATTTGCCCAATATCTTGATGCATAAGTTTGCCAATTTTTAAATCAATTATTACAAAACATTTTGCTAAACGATTATAAAAAATTAAATCCGGATAATAATATTCTGTACCTATTTTTATTCTTTGCTCGCTTGCAACAAAAGAAAATCCTCTACCTAATTCAAGTAAAAATTCAGTCAAATGTGATAACAATGCTTTTTCTAAATCTGT
>CANRDM010000065.1 GCA_947629365.1 uncultured Bacilli bacterium | reverse complement strand
CAAATACTCTAGGAAACAATTTTAATTTTTTATCAATTTCCTCTAAACTATGCATTAAGCAAACACTCTCCTTTATTAATTATTTATTTTAGCATTTAATATTACGATAATCAACTAAAATATCTAACAAATTATAAAAAAAGTAAACCCTATAGGTTTACAAATTTCGCATTAATTTAGTTACTTTATCTTCTTGTGGATGAAGAGTATCTTGTAATTTATTCCATATATTATCTCTTAAATCATCATTATTGTATTCTAAATCATTAGTTAAATAAGTATTTAAATATTTTTGCATAAATTCTTTTATAGTATTAATTACTTTATCCATTTCTTTATTTGTGTGTTCATTAGCTTTCATTTTGTTTGCTAAAATATAAAGCCTCATTGCAAGTAAACTATTTAAAATATTTTGGTAATCTCCTCGATCAACTATTTTTTCATAGACATCTATTTGCTTTAAGAAAAAATTTTCTAAAGATGTTATATAATAGAAATATCCATCATAAAATTGGCTTCTAAATCTCACTGCAAATCCATAAGAATTATCACTATCAATAACACAATCTTTATCAAATAAAGTATTACCATTGATAACATTATTAATATATTTAAACCCGTCTTCACGCCAATGATTATCTGGTTTAAGGCGACCTATTTCAGTATACATATCATGATAGGTTTCAGCAGTTATATAAGGAAAATGATAATGCATTGGTTTTATTAATTCAAAAAGTTTTTCTTTATTAGCATCATCACTTTTATTTAATACTTCTAAATATCTTATAATTGAACTAGCATCTAATTTATATAAACATAAAGTTAAAATTTCATCCCTAGTAACTCTAGGGTATTTATCTATAAGTTCATCTACATTAATATTAAATAAACTATTTCCTTTGAAAAGATATAAAATTTCAAATGAATAATAAGTAGGTACATTAAATTTTTCAAAATTAGCATAATATAAATCATACATTCTATTTATATCTTCACTATATTTTTGCTTAAATTCTTCCTTTAAAACTCTTGTATAATACTTCTTTTCGCCATCTTCTTCAATCATTTTATATTCTATTTCCTGAAGCCTTGAATTATCTAAATCATCCTTTGTTAAATTACTTCCATTTTTAAAATTCTTTTGCTCTAAATCTGGGGTGGGAACTAAAACATCGACTCCATAACTAGCTAAAACGTCATAAGCATTTGCTATTAAATAAAGTAAAGTTAAAGGATCCATATTATCTCTATTAAAAGCATCTCCATTACAAATCATTCTTATCATCCGGTAGTAAGGAGATGAAAGATAAAAATTATAAATACCTAAATTATATATCTCATGAGTATGTTCTTTAACACGAGAACTTCTTGGTGGTTCTTTTGGTACTTCATCAATAATGTCTTTAATAACACTATGTCTTTCTTTATTAAAATTATTGACTTCTTCATAAAATTCTCGCCCTTCACTTGTAATAGCTATATCATCTATCTTTGAATTTTCATCATATAAAGTACTAAATAAATTAGGAATTAAATAATTACGCATAAATTCCTTTATTTCATCATCTTCTTTTTCTTCGACAAATACTCTAGGAAACAATTTTAATTTTTTATCAATTTCCTCTAAACTATGCATTAAGCAAACACTCTCCTTTATTAATTGTTTATTCTAACATACAATCTTACTTGATTCAAGTAGAAATTATTTTTGATAATTTTCTAAATAATTAATGGCATCTTTTAGGGTCCTTACTCCCACTATTTCTAAATCTAAATCACGTGCTTTTTTAATACTTTCGGCTTCTTCTAAGTTTTCCATTGGGCAAAAGAAAATATCGGCACCCTTTTTATTTGCCCCTAAAACTTTATATTTGACACCGCCAATTTCTCCAACATTACCCTCACTATCAATAGTTCCAGTCCCAACAATATTTAAACCCTTAGAAATATCTTCGGTAACTAAAGCATTATAAATAGCAAGACTCATCATTAAGCCACCACTAGAGCCAGATTCATTATTTTTCATTTTAATATCAACGGGTATTTCGGTTTCATATTCATAACTAGTAATAAAAGCCACCCCTAATTTTAAAATACCATCTTTATCTTGATATATTTTAGCTTTTCTAATTCTTTCTTTATCATTATTAATTACTTTTACTTTTACTTCATCCCCAACTTTTAACCCTTCTAAAATCTTTCTTATATCATCCGTTGTTTCAATATTTTTATTATTAACACTAATTAACTCATCCCCAATTTGAATATTGGTTTTAGCATCATCACTAATAAATGCTACTGTATTAATTATTCCTTTAACTTTCACACTATAATTAGCTTCTTTAAAGGCCGCAATTTTGGCATTATCAATTCCTTCTTTTAAATAAACTTTACCCAGTTTCATAACATCATCATAATCATTATCATCACTTGTAATATCATCAATTTTTATTAAATCCCAATCAGGTAAAATAAAAGATAACAAAATAAAAGCTGGCGTTCCTTTCATTGCATTAACATAACTCATTGAAAATGACCCATCTTCTTGATATTCTTTCGCAATAGTAATCCGATCTTCTAAGTTAATTGTTCCACCACTTCGATATATTACAAATGGTAGTTCTAAGTAAAACATTATGATAATTATAAGTAAAACAATTAAAAATTTATAATTATTTTTAAAGAAATTAACTATTTTTTCATATAATTTATTAATCATTATAACACCCTAGTCTATTATAGCATAAATTGAGGTTATTTATGAATAAACTAAAAAAAATATTTTCTTTATTATTAATTTTTATTTTAATATTTATTTTATTTAAATATAATTATTTATTACAACCATCTGTTATATCTTCCCTAAAACTTTGGCTTACTAAAGTATTTCCTTCCCTATTTATTATGTTTATTTTAAATGATCTTATTATTAGTACGAATGTTTTACAAGATTTTAACAAATTAATTAATCCCTTATTTAATAAATTATTTAAAACTAATGGTAATGCTTTTGCTTGTTTTATTCTTTCCCTTTTTAGTGGCAGTCCCACTAATGCATATATTATTAATGAAACTCTTAAAAAGGGTGAAATTACCAGAAAGACTGCTAATAACTTAATGCGTTATACTTACTTTTCCAATCCCTTATTTTTGTATAATATTTTAAGTGGCACTTTTAATAAATATATTACTTTTAAAATAATAATTATTCATTATTTAGCAAATATTATTATTGGTTTATTTTTAACTAAGGGGGAAGATAAATGTAATTTATTAATTAATAATAAAGAAAAAAAGAATAGTTTTATTCTTTCCCTTCCCAAAAGCATTACTAAAAGTATTAATACGCTTTCAGTTATCTTTGGTTGTATTACTTTTTATATGATAATTACTAATATTATTATATCTATTATTCCCCTTAATAATACCTTAAAAGTTATCTTCAAAGGATTACTTGAAATTACTCAAGGATTAAATATTTTAAATACCATTAGTAATAAAAGTATTATCAAAGAAATTATTGCTATCTTTCTTATTTCTTTTGGTGGTTTATCAATTCATACTCAAGTATTATCTCTAACAACAGATAATAAAGAATTATATCAAAATTATTTTATTGGGCGAGTTTTTCAAGCCCTAATTAGTACAAATGCCTATATTCTTATTTATATAATCACTACTTATCTCTAATTTACCTTTACTTGCATAACTAACTTCTACACTATCAGAAATGTTATTTGTCCTAGTATTAAGTAAATCAACATTTATTTTAAAATAATAATTATTACTATCATAGTTATAAATAAAATGTAGGCAA
The DNA here is from genome assembly GCA_947629365.1 of uncultured Bacilli bacterium. Lineage (GTDB taxonomy): Bacteria > Bacillota_I > Bacilli_A > RF39 > UBA660 > SIG200. The sequence continues at coordinate 2,243 of CANRDM010000065.1, read as the reverse complement.
GGTGAAAATTTTAAATCTTTAACTTCTAAAGTATAAGTATTATTTTCATTATTTGTATAATTAAGTATATTATCTTTAATATAAAGATTAGTATTACCATTAGCAAAAACAAAGGTGATATTTACATTATCATCTGCTAAAATAATATTTTGTAATTCATTATTTTGTAAATCATTTTCAATTTCTCTTACAAATTTAAGCTTCTCTAAATTATAATTAAAATTCTTAGTATTATTTACTTCTTCTTTTTTGACTAAATTAAAACTAGAAAAAAGCAATGTTAAAACAGTACCCACTAAAATAACGGTGGCTAAAAGTTCAACTAGGGTAAAGCCTTTGTTATTCATTTTCATAAGTATCACCTACTTCATCTAAAAAATAAATTTTACACTCATTTGCACCATTTGACGCAATATTCAAACCATTTACATCTATATTTATTTCGGTGTTGACATTATTATCTTGACAATTATAAGTAAATTTATTTGACATAATTTTAATAGTTTCATTATTACGATAATACATCTTTATTTTTACATCATCAAAATCTTGAAATACTACATCACATAAAGTATCATTACTTGCCTTAATCTTAAATTTTCTTGTTACATTATTGTATTTAATTGTGCCATCATTACAAGATTCACTTACTAAAGCATAATTATCAAAAGGTATACTCTCGCTCTTTTCTTTTACACCATTTTTAATAATATAAACACTAATTCTTTTATCACTTATATCACTTTCTAAAAAGCTTTCTTTTATTCTTTTATTATATTCATCTAAAAGATTATTTTCCCTTCGAAAACTAATAATTAAAAAAGTAATGAAAGTCAAAAACAAAAGAAAGAAAGTATAAATTAAGGACATTGAAATAAAACCATTTTTTTTCATACTTACACACTTACCCAACTATAATAATTATGACAATTATGGTAACACGTCTTATATTCAATAGCTAAAATATTATCAGCACTAATATCAATATTTATTCTTTTTAAATAATTTTTAAAAGATGAAGAAATATCAAGATGACAACTGTCAGAATAAAGACAAGTCTTTAAATTTTTTAATTCACTAGTTTTAATTAAAACCAATGAATTAACTTCATAATCTTTAAATAAATTATTATAAAATAAAGAATTATAATTATTTTTATCAATTTCTATGTAACCATCATTATCATTAAGATTATTAATACTATTTTTAAAATCATCATTATAGATTAAATCTTTAATATATTCACTACGATATATATAACTTATTTGGTCATCATATTTCTTTTGTTCTTGACTTTGTATTATTCTTTTAAAAGTATTATATAAAAGCAGTAAAGAAGATGTTAGAACGACGATAGCAATTAGGCTTTCTAAAAAAGCAAAACCACATTTTTTCATATCACACCTCTTTATCTTACCTATAACAATTATAACTTAAAGAATTATTTTAAGCAATCTTTTATTTTTTACTATTTTTTGATATGATATTTTTGTGATTTAATAATGAATATAAAATATTACCCAAATGATGGAATAGTTATAAATGAATATAATATATCTAAAAATATAGGTAATTCATTTAATATGGAAGAAAGATTAAATTTAGAAAATAAAATAGAAAGGTATGAGAACTTAATCAAAGAGTGTGAAAAGAAAATTAAAATTAAAAAAGATAAAAAATTTATTAGAAAATTCTTAATAATAATATTTACATTAACTAGTTTATTAATTTTAGGAAAAGCTATATTATTATTTTTTAATTATGGTTTAACTACTAATATATTTTCTAAAAGTATTATTATTTTAATATTCACTATTTTTAGTACACTTAATATAATAGAAATTAAAAAAGATCAAAGTATTTTGCTTTTAAGGCAAGAACTCGCAATTTTAAAAAATAATTTAAATATATCTAAAGAAAAATTAAATAACTTAAGCTTAGAAAAAAATCATCATAAAGATAATAAACCAATATTTCTATTATCCGGAAGAATACTTGAAGAAGACATTAGAAAAGAAATAAATGAAACAAATAAAAACACATATGAAGAAGTAAAAAGAATAAAAACTAGAAAAAGATAGTTAAATTTTTCCATTGACATATATACTCATATATGATAGTATAAAAGACATTCCGAGTAAAAGATAGATAAAAAGGGGCTATTTTCTACCCTATAGGTATTTAATCCCAAACTTAGAAAAAATCTCATTAGAGATTTTTTTCATTATAAGTAATATCTTTTG
>CANRDM010000064.1 GCA_947629365.1 uncultured Bacilli bacterium | reverse complement strand
GTTCTATCTACTGTTATTGTTTCTTGATTTACTTTTGATACATTATTCGCTTTATCTTTGATATAGGCATATATTGTTTTTTCTCCATCAGATGCATCTATTGTTAATGTATCTGTTTTTTCTTTTATTTCTTTCCATTCATTGCAAGTTACTGTATTACTTATACAATACTGTGCTACATCTTCATCTATATATTCTAATTGATATGGTAAGTCTTGATTTTCATATGTATAGCCATTTGTTAATTCTTCTCCAGTGTTTGTTTTTCCTGTTATTTCAAATGTATTTATTTCTGGTACTTTATTATCTATATCAAAGTATATTTCACAATAGATTGTTTTACTACTCTCTATTGTTACTTTTCCATTTATTACCCCGTTAGTTAATTCTTGAATTGGTTTTGTTACTATTTCTTCTTTGTTATATCCATAACATTTTGTTTTTGTCTCATTTAAAAGATATCCTACTTCAGGAAATTCATTATCATTTGTTATATTATATTCTTTTGTGTTTGCATTCTGTTTATATATTGCAAATTCTTTTCTTTCTATTTTATTTACTTTATTCTTTTCTACTATATTATTATCATTATTTTTTAATACTAAAAATATATTTAATACTGTTAATATTATAATTGGTATAATTATTATTCTCTTATTTTTTTTCATATTCTTATCTCCTTTATGCTCACAAATGAATTATTTTATTTATTTATATTTTAATTCAAATATGAGCATAAGTCAATGTATAATTTTGATTATGATAAATTTTAATTGATAAAATATGAAAAGATTAAAAGAATTAAGAAAAGAAAAAAATTTAAGTCAAAAAGAACTTGCCAGTTTAATAAATATGAGTCAAACTGGGTATTCGCAATACGAAAGAAATGCTCGTAAAGTATCTTTAGAAACATTAAAGAACTTAGCATCATTCTATAATACAAGTGTCGATTATCTTCTAGATTTAACTGATATAAAAGATAAATATCAAACATCTAAAATAAATAATAATACTTTAATTCGTTTAAAAGAAATAAGAGAAGATAGAGATTTATTACAAGAAAATATTGCCAAAATATTAAATATGTCTAGAAAAGGATATTCTCATTATGAATCAGGATATAGTGAGATACCTATTAATAAATTAATTATATTAGCTAAATACTATAATGTTTCTGTTGATTATCTTCTTTATCTAACTGATGAAAGAATTGTTCATAAAAGAAAATAAATTATAACTTTGCATAAAATATATTAGGTGGTTTATATGTTTGGTCCAAGAGCTTTTGGTGGGGGATTTTCTCTTGTTAAAATGATTGGTGGTTTATCTAAAACTTTAGGGGTAGTTAATGAAATAATACCCATTTATAAAGAAGCTAAGCCTTTAGTAAGTAACGCCAGAAACGCCATTAATTTATTAAAAGAATTTAGTAATAATACCACTTCTAAAATTATGACTAATACTAGTAAAAATATTGGACCAATTAAAGAAAAAATACTAAATACTACTAGTCAAAATAATAGCAATATAAAAGGCCCTACTTTCTTTCAATAAGGCCTTTTAATTCTAAACATTCTTTTTTTAATTTAATTTTTTTTAATAATGGTACTTTAGGAATAATCTTTTCTCTTTCTTTTATTAAATATTGATAATAATTTTGATCATTGGAAATACCATATAATAATTCTTTTTTAGTTAATTTTTGTTTACCTTTAAGACATAAAAGAATCGGATAATAATGATTATTTTCAAAAGCAATATCTTCACTTATTATTTTATATCCCAGTTTATTTAAATTTTTTCTAAGTAAATAATAATCATTATTACTAGCAATAATTAATTTTTCTGGTAAGTTTGGATAATCTAAGATATGTAGTATTGTATGTGTACCTATGCCAGCAATAACTGCGGTATTAAATAAAACATCCACTTTATTAAAACCATCACTTACAAATGTTTTAATATCAATATTATATTTTAAAAAATTCTTTTTAGCCATTTCTAAAGCATTAGATGAAATATCACTAGCGTAAACATTCTGACACAAATTATTTAATTTTAAATAAATACTTAAATAACCGTGATCACAACCCACATCTAAAACAATATCATCTTTACTTATTTTACTGGCAATACTTTTTAATCTTTCACTATTCATATTAACTATTTAAAAAATCTTTTAATTTTTTAGCTCTTGATGGATGACGTAATTTTCTTAAAGCTTTTGCTTCAATTTGTCTAATTCTCTCTCTTGTTACATTAAATCTTTTACCAACATCTTCAAGAGTATGACAAGTCCCATCAGTAAGGCCAAATCTTAATTCCAAAACTTCTTGTTCCCTTGGTTGAAGAGTTTGTAATACTTCTTTTATTTCTTCTTTTAAAATTTCATTTTCCGTATATTCTTCTGGTGATAAACTACTTTCATCTTTAAGAAAATCACCTAAATGAGAGTCATCTTCTTCCCCAATTGGTGTTTCCAAAGACACTGGTTCTTGACTAATTTTAATAACCTCTCTTACTTTATCAACCGAAATACCCATTTTCTTGGCTATTTCTTCTTCACTAGGTTCTCTATTAAGTTCTAGAGTCATTTGTCTTTGAACTCTTACCATTTTATTAATTGTTTCAACCATATGAACAGGTACTCTAATAGTTCTTGCTTGATCAGCGAGTGCTCTTGTTATAGCTTGTCTTATCCACCAAGTAGCATAAGTTGAAAATTTATAACCTTTATCATAATCAAATTTTTCAACTGCTTTCATAAGACCAATATTACCTTCTTGAATTAAATCTAAGAAAAGAAGTCCTCGTCCAACATATCTTTTAGCAATGGAAACAACTAAACGTAAGTTACTTTCAGCTAAAATTCTTTTAGCATCTTCATCTCCATCAGCAATTCTAATAGAGATATTCATTTCTTCTTCATTAGATAAAAGACTAATACGCCCTATTTCTTTTAAATACATTCTAACGGGATCATTAATATTAACATCTTTAGTTAGTTCAGCATCATCAAGTATTAATGGTTCTTCTTCTAAATGCATTAAATCAGGATGTTCTCCACCCTCATCCGCATCTTCTTCAGTTATAACACTTATTCCGGCATCAACAAATGAATTATACAAATCATCTAAGGCATCACTATCCATATCAAGGCCTTTTAATTCACTAGCTAATTCTTCAAAAGTAATATAACCTTTCTCTGATCCTTTCTCAATTAATTCTTTTTTTCTTTCTTCAAACGTTTTAATTTCTAACATCCTCTACACATCCTTTTTTTCATTTATTATTTTTTTCTTTAAATCAATTTGTTTATTAATATTTTCTATTTGTTCATTAATATCATTTGAATTAACAATCTTTTCTTTTATATCTTTAATATTTTCTTTCATTAACATATTATTTAATGCTTCAATATAATCTAAAAATATTTCATCTTGTAAATCATCAAAAGCAATATAATTAACTATATTATGAACTAAATCTTTTATTTTATCATTACCTTCAGCATAACTCATAAAGTCCGCTAAATTTATTTTACCATAATTATCAATATAATATTCAATTTCTGTCACTAAATTTCTTTCATCAGTATTTTTTAGAAATCCTAACTTTTTATTAAATATCTTAATATATTTACTATCACTCATTAAATAATATAAGATATTATTAACACATTTTTCATATTTATTTTTTTTAACAACTTTTACTGGTTCTTTTTTTACTTCTTCTTTAAAAGTTACTTCCTTTTTAAGCATTTCATAATCTAGGTTATACTCAGTACTTAATTTTTTTAAAATAACTTCTTTAGTTAAATTATCTTCATTATCAAGTAGTTTTATAACATCTTTAATATAACTTACTAGTTCAATTGTATTACCTAAATTTTTATTGTTTTTTAAATAATCTATTTTATAATCAAGATAACTTAAACTATTATTTAAAGTATCTTTAAAGGCATCAATACCAAATGATACAATATATTCATCAGGATCTTTGGCCCTTTTAAGTCTTACTACTTTTACTAAGATATTATTTTTAATTAATTCATCACCAATATTATTAGTGGCTATTTCTCCTGCATTATCATTATCAAGCATTAAAGTAATAGGAACTCTTAATTTTTTCAAAATTTCAATTTGATCTTTAGTAAGAGTCGTTCCCATTAGGGCTAAAACATTTTTAACCCCAGCGGAATACATTCTAATCGCATCCATATTACCCTCAACTAAAATAGCACTTTTACTTTCTCTAATATATGGTAAAGCATTATAATAATTAAAGATTATTTTACCTTTTTTATATATAGATGTTTCTTTGGTATTAATATATTTAGCACTATCTTCGCCATTAAAAATACGTCCCGTAAATCCTACTACTTTACCATCTAAATTAGTTATGGGAATCATTATTCTATTTTGAAACCGATCATAGGTGTTAATACCATCTTTATTAATAAGGCCTAATTCATCTAATTTAGAGTCAAGATAACCCTTCTTTTTTAAAACATTAGCTAAGTAATTACTATCATTAAGAGCATAACCAATTTTAAATTCTTTTATAATACTGCTGGTAATATTTCTTTTTTCTAAATATTCCTTAGCTTTAATACCTTCTTTACTATTTAAGTTATTTTGATAAATACTAGTTGTAAAATCCATTATTTCATATTCTAACTTATACTTCTCATCATTTCCTTTAACTGGGGTATAAGAAATAGGTATTCCTACTTTATTTGCAACTTTAATAACTGCTTCAATATAAGAGATATTTTCATAGTCTTTAACAAACGTAAAAACATTTCCACCCTTATTACACACAAAGCATTTAAATAATTGGCGATCTTTAGATACTGACATACTAGGTCGATGATCATCGTGAAATGGACAAACACCAAAATAGTTTTTTCCTTGTGGTTTTAGTGGAATATAATCGGAAATAATACTAACTATATCAGCACTATTTCTAATCTCTTGAATTTTTTCTTCACTTATTGCTTGCATTTTTCCCCTCTAATAATATATATTGTCACTTATACCCCAATTTCCTTTTTTTTAAAGCAAATTTTTTAAAATTTTCTTAATTTTTGCCAAAATAAACCCTTTTTTAGCAAAAAATATTATAACACATTTATTATTATTTGCTAGTTTTTTTCTTTAATAATTCTACATTAGGAAGTAGGGAAATAATAAATATAGCTAGATAAATACTTAAAGTAGGATTTAAAAAAGATAAGGCGAATGTCAAAAGGCCAATTAAAATACTACTTAATATTTGCTTACTTTTCCGATAAGGGGAATATTTAGGTAAAGTTGCTACAAATATGCTGCCAAAAATAATTTCACTATTAAGTAAAATACTATTGTCTTTAGTAATTAAATAAGTAATAAATGCTAGTATTAAATATGTTATGTTAATGGTTAGGGGAATATCTTTTTTATAATAATAAGAATTAATTAATAAAGTATAAGCTAAAAGACTAAAGAAAATACTTGTTGAGGAAATTCCCCCAATATTTCTTCCTAAAAGAAGATCAATAAATGAAAAACTAAAAGAATACTTACTTTCTAAAGGAGATAAAAAAGTTAAACCTTGAAATAAACTATTTACTAAAATAATAACTAAGTAAATAAAGCATACTTTGTTAAATTTAATTTTACTTTCTAAAATAGTACTTAAAAAATAAGTAATACTTAAAGTAATAGCGTAAACTATTAAATTAATATTATAAGGCATTATCATACTTATTAAAATCATATATAATAAATTATAATTTATTAGAATTTTATGATTAATTATTAAATCAAATATTACTTTTATACCAATACTTATTAAGGTAAGATATAATGGTTTAAAATATTCTCCAATTGAAACTAAATTTTTTGTATATAATAAATAGCCATTTTTAAATAAACCATATAAAATAAGTGGTATTAGTAAAATAATATTTATTATAACAAGTTCTTTAATGTTTCTTTTTTTCATTATTCACCATCCCCACTACTTCTTTTAACTTGATATTAGCTGGACATATATAATTACATAAACCACAATTAAAACATTTTTTACTACTTCTTTTTTCTAAATAACATTTTAAAACATTAATATGAAAAGGACATATTTCTTGACAAGC
>CANRDM010000063.1 GCA_947629365.1 uncultured Bacilli bacterium | reverse complement strand
GGACAATAAGCGATATTAATTGTCATCAAAATAGAGATGTGATAAAATATTTTTGTGATTAATTATGAAAAAATTTTATAAGTTGTTAGAAGAAAAAGTAAAAAATTCTTTGGATGTATGTGGGTATAAATGTGATGAGGTAGTTGTTAATGAATCCAATCGCCCAGATTTAGGTGATTATCAATTCAATGGAATAATGCCTTTAGCAAAAGTTTATCATAAAAATCCTATTCTAATTGCTGGTGAAGTAGTTGATGTTTTAAAAAAGGATCCATTTTTTAAAGATGTCAGTATGGCTGGCCCCGGATTTATTAATTTAAGTATTAGTGATGATGCTTTAATTAACTTTGCTAATATTGATGATTATGCTTATCCTAAAAATGACCATTTAATATTTTTAGATTATGGCGGAGCCAATGTTGCTAAAAGTTTACACGTTGGCCATTTAAGAAGTGCCAATATTGGGGAGGCCTTAAAAAGATTATGTAATTATCTAGGTTATAAAACCATATCAGATACCCATTTAGGTGATTTTGGTCGTCCTTTAGGACTTGTTATTTTAGAACTTAGTAAAAGATTTCCTGAGTGGAGTTATTTTAAAGATGACTACAAGGGCGAAGGAGAAAATGTAGTTATCACTAATGAACTTTTAGAAGAAGTTTATCCTTATGCATCAGCTAAAGCTAAGGAAAGCGAAGAATACTTAAAAGAAGCACAAATAATGACTAAGAGATTACAAAATAAAGAAAAAGGCATTTATGATTTATGGTTAAAAATAATGGAAGTATCTAAAAAAAGTATTAAAGAAATTTATGATCGATTAAATACAAGTTTTGATTTATATAAAGGGGAAAGTGATGCCGAAAATTGTGTTCCTGAATTACTTAGTTATTTAGATAAATTAAATATTGTTTATGAAAGTGAAGGGGCTAAAGTTATTGATGTTAAAGAAGAAGATGATAAACTAGAAATACCACCAATGTTACTTATTAAAACTGATGGAGGTATTCTTTATAGTACTACAGAACTGGCGACAATATATGAAAGAGTTAAAGAATATCATCCGGATGAAATATGGTATGTTGTTGATAAAAGACAAAGCTTACATTTTACCCAAGTTTTTAGAGCATCTAAAAAAAGTGGCTTAACTAAAGATACTAATCTAGTCTTTGCGGGTTTTGGGACAATGAATGGTAGTGATGGTAAACCATTTAAAACTAGAGATGGGGGAGTAATGCGTTTACTTGATTTACTTGAAGAAGTAAAAAAAGAAAGTTTAAAAAGATTAAACCCAAATATTTTAGATAATCGAGATAGTATTGCTGAAGATATAGCTATGTCAGCAATTAAATATGCCGATATGTTACCAAATATTGCGACAGATTATAATTTTGATGTTGAAAAGTTTTGTGATTTAGAAGGCAAAACCGGACCATATATTTTATACTCAACAATTAGAATGAAATCGCTTTTAAATAAAGCTAAAGAAAATAATATTACATATGATAAAATATATAAAATTGCTAATAATTATGATCGTGAATTATTAATTATTTTAAATAATTTAGATATTGTTTTAAATAGATGTTTTGAGAATAAATCTTTAAATGATATTACGGAATATTTATATCGTTTAACTACAAGTTATAATAGATTCTATACTGAAAATTATATTTTAAATGAAGAAGATAAATTAAAACAAGCATCTTGGTTATATTTAACTAGTATAGTTTATCAAGTAAATAATATTTTATTAGATATTTTAGCTATTAAAGTACCAGATAAAATGTAATACAAAAAAATTGTTAGCTTAACTAACATTTTTTTTATTGAATTCTTTTGCTAAATAACCATTGTGATTTAATATTTCATACATTTTAGGATTGATAATAAAATCATATTCTCCTAAGTATTCAAATATTCTTGGATTAAAACCAATTTTAAATCTATTTAAACCGGAGTAAGGATTTTCCCCTTTAAAGTCACCAACAACACCATTTAAATCAAGGAATTCATATTTTTCTTGATAATATTTAATTATGTTATAATATAAGAAATAATTAGGAGCAAATCTTTTATAATTTTTATCATAAGCATTCATAACTACAGTTACCATATTATTGTGTTTAATAACTAAGGCACCAGCTAAATATACTTTATGATTATCACTTAAACCTTTAGATGCTTCCATAATATCATTTTTATAAGATAATAGAGCTTTATCACTAGCCATTTTAGCATTAATATTGTGTTCAGTGTTTCTTCTTGTTAAACGTTCATTTAATTTATTATTTTTTTCTAATTCTTTATTATAAATATATTGGCTATTTTGTAGGAATTCATCATAATCAATTGTTATTAAGAATAAATCAACATCATCATTTTTTTCAAAGGCTGTATAATAATCTTGATAATAAAATTCTTTAATATCTTTATTATTTAATAATTTTTCAAATATTTGAATATCACTTTTAGGTGATTTTTCAAAGACTAAACCTTTACGCATACCTTTTTTAATTTTATTTCTAGTATTCTTACTTAATTTAGATGGATCATAATTTTTTAAATCAATAAAGGCATTAAAACGGGGAAGTTGAGCTTCAAAATATAGATTGTCATATAATTTTTTAAAATCATAATTTATTAAATTATTTTTTATTTTATAATTATCATTATAAGTAGTAGCGTAGTTATTTAAATTAACTTCACCAATAGGAATATTAGGATTTACTTTAATAAAGATAACTCTTTTATCTAAATAATATTCTTTTAATTTTTTAGTGAATGTTTCTAATAAATATTCATTTTGATAATCAATTAGGAATCCTCTTGGAGCATAACCATAATAACTTTGCGTACCAATACTTTTAATTAAGATTAAAGAGGCTGCAACGATGGTATTTTCTTCATCTAATAAACCAATTAATTCATAATCATAACCAACTTCAGCTTTAAGCATTCCATAGTTTATAGTTTGATATAAACTACTTAATGGATGATTTTGAGCAAATTCTGTAAATTCTTTCATATTAAGGCTTTTAATATACATAAATAACACCTCTTCTTAAAAAGGTATTATACCATAAAAAACTTGAATTAAAAAGAATTAATTGATACAATTATCTGTAGATTGGAGTGTTTATATGTTAGAAAATATATTTGGAAGAGCTAAAGGAATATTTAATATTATAACTTATATTGATTTAGGACTTGGTTTATTATATGCTATAATTGGTTTAATCTTCTTTGCTAATCCTGATTTAAGTAATGTTTTAGTATCAGTATTTACAGGTTTATTATTAATTTTTAATGGGGCTGTATCAATTTATTCTTATTTAAGAAGAGAAGGTATTGAATTATATAATTATAATTTAATATTTGGAATTATTTTAATTCTTATTGGGATTGTTGCAATGTTTAGTGGAAGAATATTATCAATTATGCTAGGTATTTATTATTTAACTAGTGGTATTCAAAAAGGAAATTATGGTTTATTATTAAAGAAATTTAATGAAAAAAGTTGGTTATTTATTTTCGTTGTCGGAATCCTTTATACAATTCTTGGTATAACAGCATTCTTTACTAGTCGTGATAATGTTATTGTTGTTACTGGTATTTGCTTAATTGGTTATGGTATTATAAGTATAATTGATACTATCCTTTTAAGAAGAAGAAGTGAATATTTTATAGCTTAAGTAAAAAGATGTGTCAAACATCTTTTTTGGTATTGTTTATTATTGTTCTTTTGGTTTATACTAAAGGTAGTAGTGAAAAGAGTGATAATTAATGAATATAAAAGATATAAAAGCAAGAGAAATATTAGATAGTAGAGGTAATCCCACTATTGAAGTAGAAATGATTCTTGCTAATAATATAACTGCAGTTGCAAGCATTCCAAGTGGAGCATCAACAGGAAGTAGAGAAGCGTTAGAATTAAGAGATAATGATAATACAAGATATTTAGGTAAAGGAGTATTAAAGGCCGTTAATAATGTTAATACAGTAATTAGAAATGCTTTAATTGGTCAAAAAATAGATCAAGTAACAGTTGATAAAATATTACTTAAATTAGATGGTACCCCAAATAAAAGTGTTTTAGGGGCAAATGCAATGCTTGCTGTATCACTTGCTACTTTAAAATGTTTAGCTAAATTACAAAATAAAGAATTATATGAATATGTTACTTATGGTAAAGTTTCTTTACCTATTCCGATGGTTAATATTGTTAATGGGGGAGCTCACGCTGATAATAATTTAGATATTCAAGAATTTATGATAGTACCTATTATGAAAGGGGAAGCTAAAAGAATTGAAGCCGCTAGTGAAATATATCATACCTTAAAAGATATTTTAAAAAGAAAAGGGCTTTCAACTGGTGTAGGTGATGAAGGTGGTTTTGCCCCTAATGTTGGTAGTACTACTGAAGCTCTTGATTTAATAATGGATGCTATTAATGAAGCTAATTATCACCCTGGTAAAGATGTTTTACTTGCTCTTGATGTTGCGGCTAGTGAACTTTATGACAAGAATCGTAATTTATATAAAATAGATGGTAATTTATTTGATGCTAATGATTTAATTAAATTTTATATGAAACTTATATCTAATTATCCAATTATTAGTATAGAAGATCCTTTTAATGAAACTGATTTAGAAAGTTTAGCTGTTTTAACTAAACTTGTTGGTCATAAAATTATGATTGTGGGTGATGATTATTTCTGTACTAATCCAACACTTTTAGAAGCTGGTATTAAAATGAATGCTGGTAATGCTATTTTACTTAAAGCTAATCAAATAGGTACAGTATCAGAAATGACTAAAACAATTATGATGGCTAAAAAGAATAATTATAAGACTATTATTTCTCATCGAAGTGGTGAAACAGAAGATACATTTATTGCTGATTTAGCTGTTGGTTTTGGAATTCCTTTTATTAAAACAGGAAGTGTATGTCGGGGTGAAAGAATAGCTAAATATAATCGCCTTATGAAAATAGAAGAATTACTTAATAAATAATGGAGGTTTTATGAAAAAAGATCGATCATTAATTATTACTATTTTAATAATATTAATTATTATAACTATTACCATTATAATTTCTTCTGCTATCATTAAAACAAAAATGAATAATAAAGAAGAAACTAATAAAGTAGAAGAAAAGATTGATTTATTAAATTATAAATTAACTAAAGAAAAACAAACTTTAAATGTTGATGATCATTTAAAAATTAATTTTATAGGTAATAAAATAAATAATTTATATAAATATACATTAGAAATGTATTTAGATAATAATAAATTAAATAATAATACTTTCTTTGAAGATACTTCTAAAGATATTGTTTATTCTTATGCATATGCCTACTTTAAAATAGAAATTATTAATAATTATTATCTTATTCAGTATATTAAAGATGGTTCACAAAGTAATGGCACATATTTAATTATTTTAGATAAAGATGGAAATTTAATTAATAGTTTTGAAAATGTTACATTTAATTTTAATTATAATACTTATGAATATGAAATAAGCAAAAGTTATAATTTAGGAGAGGCATTTTCTCAAAAATATCTTTTAGGAAATAGTATGCCATTAATTGATGAGGATACTAAAAGTCTTGTTGAAGAAAAAGAAACATTAGTTGTTGATGATAAGTTAACTCTTAACTTTAATGGTTATAAAACAACAGATATTGATGGCTATACTTATACATTAGATATTTTATTTAATAATAATAAAATGAATAATAATTCTATCTTTGAAAATGAAAGTAAAAGAGTTATTTGGTCTAGTAATTTTTCTGCTAGTTTAACTGTTTTTAAAATAAATAATAAATATTTAATTGATTCATATATTGCTAAACAAGCAAATGGTCACTACTTAATTATTCTTGATGAAAATAGTAAGTTAATTAAATCTTTTGAAGATGTTAGTTATGATATTTTATATGATAAATTAGAATTACAAGCAAGAGATTGTATTACAATGGAAGATTGCAGTGAAGTGACTCCAGAAATATTTAGTTTTAATTAGAGAAGTTTAATACTTCTTTTTCTTATGTTAATAACTATTAAGGTTTCACTATAGCTTCCCTTGTATTAGATTAATACCCATAGATAAGCTAGCTAAACTTGCTAAATTTTATAATACCAGTATTGATTATTTAATTGGTCTAACTGATGAAAGAAAGCCATATCCTAAAAGTAAGGTTTTTAAAGATTATAAATTATAAAGATATTTAAAAAATAATAATTTTATTTTATAATATGTTTAAGAGGTGTATTT
>CANRDM010000062.1 GCA_947629365.1 uncultured Bacilli bacterium | reverse complement strand
CTTTTATACATTATATGAATTCATTAATTCTTCCCATTTATTATTTAATTCCTGTAATTCGTTAGATAACTTTGCTATTTTTTGATTTATTTCTTCACTTTTTAGATAATCAGTATATACTTCTTCTTTATATAATTCTTCTTGTAAATTTTTTAATAATCTTTCTTTATTACTAATATCTTTCTCTATTATTTTAATCTCTTTATTTAAGTTATACGTATTAACATTATTCTTTTTTATTTTAACTATATTATCACTTAAAGGCATATCTTTTTTCATTTCTTCTTCATATTGTTTATAACCATAAGGATAATATTTAACTATATCATCTTCAAATACTAATAATTGATCTGCTATTTTATTAACAAAATAACGATCGTGAGTAATAAATATTAAGGTACCAGTATATTCTTTTAAAATACTTTCTAAATGTTCTTTCCCAATAATATCCATATGATTAGTTGGTTCATCTAATAATAAAACATTAGGTTTATTATAAAAAATTTTACATAATTGCAATCTAACTTTTTCGCCGCCACTTAAAACTTCAATTTTCTTAATAACATCATCATTCTTAAATAAAAATGACCCTAGGGCTCTTCTTGCTTCTTCATAACTTATTTTAGGCAAATAATTTCTAAATTCATCTAATACAGTATTATCATTATTTAAAGTAATTAAATTTTGATCAAAATAACCAATATCCAAATTAAGACCATATTCAATTTCACCATCTAAAGGTTTAATTAACCCACCAATTGTTTTTAGTAATGTCGATTTACCTATTCCATTTTCTCCAATTATACCTATTTTCATTCCTCTTAAAACTTCTAAATTAAGACTTCCTAAAATAGTTTTATATCCAAAACTTAAATTTTTTAAATTCATTACAACTTTACTAGTTTTTCTTATTTCACTTAAATTAGTTTTAAAAGTTCTTAAATCTTCACTCTTTGGTTTTTCGATTAAATCCATTCTTTCAATTTGTTTTAACTTACTTAAGGCCATACTAGCTTTAGTAGGTTTAAAACGAAATCTTTCATAAATTCCTCTTAATCTTTTAATTTCTTTTTGTTGATATTCATAATCTTTTAGTACTTTTTCATATCTTTTATTTTTTTCTATTTCATAATTGGAATAATTACCAACATACTTATAAGTCTTACCATAATCTATTTCATAAACTATATTAACAATATTATCTAAAAACATTCTATCGTGAGACACTAATATTAAAGTCTTAGGATAATCTTTTAAATAACTTTCTAAGTTTTCAATCGTTTTAATATCTAAATGGTTAGTTGGTTCATCTAAAATAAGTAAATCGGGTTTAGAAAGCAATAATTTAATAAATGCTATCTTCGTTTTTTCTCCTCCAGAAAATTCTTTTATTTTCTTTAATTTATCTGCACTCGTAAAGCCAAATTTATTAAGTAATCCTTCATATTCTTTTTGATAAGAATAACCCCCTAAGGTTTTAAATGTCTCTAATGTTTCTGTGTATTCTAAAATAATTTTAGCATCATTATTTTTATTCATTTCGGCAACTAAATTATTTATTCTATTTTCCATACTAATTAAGTTATTAAAAGATTCTCTTACTTCATCTATTAAAGTATTATTTTCATTACTAAAAGCTATTTGTTCTAAATAGCCAATATTAAATTTACCTAAAGTAGTAATACTAAACTTTTCGTCTCCTATACCGCTTTCAAATAATGAATTATCTATTATAGCTTTTAAAAGTGTTGTTTTACCAGCTCCATTACGTCCTACAATAGCTATTTTATCTTTTTCATTTATATCTAGGTTGACTTCTTCTAATATTGTATTAACCCCTAAAGTAACACTAGCATTTCTAATTTTTATATTCATATAACACACTCACTTTTAATGTTATTTAAAACTATTTTCAATACACCAATTTTTTAAATTATAAATTGGCAATTATTAATGCTAATAAAATAGTAATAAACAACATAATTATAATTAAAGTAATAAAACTACGATACTCATCTTTACGTGTTTTTAATTCGTCTCTTTTTTCTTCTTTGTTTTCTATTTCATCTATTTTAACTTCATCTTTTTTATCATTATCTATTCTTTCTTTGCATATTTCATCTACATATTTTTTCATTTTTTCGCATTCTTCTTGAAGATATTCATCTATATGTTTTTTTATTTTATCACATTCTTCTTGAAGATATTCTTTGTTGGATTTCAACTTATAATAATCTATATCGCTATCATCATCACTATCATCTACATCTTCAAAATCATCATAATGTTTATCTTGTAACATATTAAGTAAGTCAATTTTGAACATATCTTTTGAAGCATTAGCTTTAGAAATCATAATTCCTTTATAAGTAGTTAACTCTGACATATGTCCCTCTAATAAAATATCTTCTGGAGTTATAGTTTCAAGAATAACTACTTTTTCTTTCTTATGAACAGTATAAATCAACTTAACTTCACCGTGGATTTGCGTAAACATTTTATCACTTGGTAATCTAAGTTCGTATTTTTCTATAGTATCATTTTCATTTGCATCAATCTTTTTTCCTAAAAATTCGCCATTACGTAAAGCGGGATAGTAATCAAAAGTTAATTTCTTAAAAGCAAGCATATTATACTTCTTTATAGCTCTTTCTAACTTTTTAAATTTATTTTCATTAACGTAATCTAAATCGTATTTATTCATATTTTATTTATTTCCTCTATTTTAAGCCAGTGCTTTTTAAACTGTAAAAATTATATCATAAATTCAGCTATTTTAAAACTTGAAACATTATTGTTAGTTATTTTTATTTTCCAGTATTTCTTTTTTATCTAAATATTGATAGTTAAGATTATTTTGGCTACTAATTACTGATTTACCTAAATTCTTTTCAATATCATCTCTAGCAACCTTTGCAGTATGCCCTCCCATTTTAGCAATTACTTTATTTTGATCTAAGCCATAAGGCTTATATTCTTTGGCAAGTTCACGAGTAGCAATTTCTCCTAAATCAGTAAGTACAACTTCAATATCAGACATATTATCTCTTAATGACTCTTTTCTAATGTTTTTAAACGATTTATATTCACTAGCTTTCATACCAGACCATTCTTTGTAAATTTCATTAGTAAGTATTCCATATTCATATTCTTTTGAAATACCCGCATCTTTCCATATATCAGTTAATTTATTTCTATTTAATATTCCTTTTAATCTAGTTTCTATCCATTTATCAGAATATCCCCTTTGACGATAATAGTTAATTGCTCTTAGAATAGCTATTTCCGGATCAAATACTTCATCAATTCTTTCACTTCCTAAACTAGCAAGCCATAATTTAAATGGTTCTGCCTTATGGCTTGGAATTGACTCTATAAGCCTAAATATTCCTTTTGTATCTAAAGTATCGGTACTACGCATTTTTCCATCTTGTGCTGTCATTTTCAACTGCACGATATTTTCGTGCAGTTGACTTCCTTCTTCTTTAAGTTTTCTTTTCAAATCACTCCAATAGTTTCTTGGAATATTAGAATTAGTTAAAACTGAAATTACATCAACAACGCTAAAATAATAATCTTCTTTTTCACTATCCCAAACACTTCTAATTTCTTTACCTTCAAATAGATTGGAAATAGTTTCTAATTTGTTTTTATTCATACAAAACCTCCTTGATAATAATATTATATATCAAGAACATTTGTTTGACAATACTTTTTTAAATAAATACGAATTAATTGTTTTGTTAAATAAAATAATAATTTGAGCAAAGAAAAAAGTCTTAATTTATTAATTTTTTTTGTTTTTCTTGTTTGCTTAAATATTCTTCTATATATATTTGATGATAGTCTGGATCGTATTTTTGTAAGTCATTGAAAAAATCCATCATAAGAGCATTGAAAGGTTTATATCTACTACGAGCATTTCGTATTCTAATACTTCTTAAATGAGGATATAGATTTTCATAATAAGTAAATTTTAATTTATAATATTCTCCTTCATTGCTTATTGTCATAGAGTCAGCATTTTTATAATCAAATGAGATACTATCATCACTAATCCAAATAATTTTTTCGTTATTAAAAACTTTTTTATATAATTCACTATTTTTTAAGTTTTCATTTGCTTCAAAAACTCGTGTATATAATCTTCTTTTTTCATTAATGTCACTACATTGTGACAAATCATAATCACTTAATTGAAATACATTTCCATTTTTAAATGATTGATATAATGCATCAAATAAATTATAAATAACCATATTTTCTTTTGTTATAAAAAAATCGGTTTCCTGATTTTTATCAAAAGAAGTAAAATATAAATCACCATTATCACAATATATTATTCCTAATTTTTTATTATCATCTATCAAATAATAATTATAAAATTCACTATCACTTATATTATTTCTCAATATCTTCAATATCGTCACCTTCTTATTGTTTTTGACAATATGCAAGTGTGTTTACTAAATTAACAAATACATCAATTAAAATCTATAAAAATTATAGCATAACTTATAACATTTTAAAACCCGAACTATAAAAGTCCGAGTTTGGTATCTTCGTTGTCTAATTTTTTCCACATTCCTAAATAGGCAATAACATCTCTATTACGCATCCACGTTTGAATAGGAATTTTTGGCTCCTCAGGGTTAGCGTATCTAACCAAATCAGTAAGAGAAATATATTCTTTATTTCCTATTCTCATTACGTTAATTTTATTTTTTTTATATTAAATTTTAAGTTGGCATTATTAAATTAGATATTATTTTTCATAAATTAAATATGATTTTGCTAATAAATCTCCAATTTTATTAGGATTATTAAAATTTTTTAAAGCCACATCAGTATAGTAAACTTTTGTTATTTCTTCACTATTTTTTATACTATTTAAACAATTAGCACTACTTATTTTGTCATTATCACTATGTTGTCTTATGGCTTTTAAAGAACTTTTATAATTCATTATAAGGATCTTCTCATTATTATAATTAATTACTTTATATACGACATTACCCGAAATTGATGAATAAAATACAAAATTATTATCTTCTTTTGTTATATACATATTATATTTATCATATTTTTGATTAACCATATCATAATTATAAAAAAAGTAACCAAAAATACCTCCTAAAAATATTATACAAATTATTAAGTAACCAATTAGTATTTTTTTTAGTATATTAAATCTTTTCTTGTTATTTTTATCTAACTTATTAACAATATCTATCATATTTTCTTCTAATTTTTCTTGATATTCGTTCTCTTTAACTTTTTCACCGCTTAATAGTTCCGTTACTGAAACATTTAGTTCCTTACAAAGCGGTATTATTAAAGATAAATCGGGTAGCCCTCGACCATTTTCCCATTTACTAATAGCCCTATCAGTAACTCCTAAATTATCGGCTAATTTTTGTTGTGTAATTTTTTTATCATTACGACATTTGGCTATAAATTTTCCAATTTTTTCTTGATCCATAATACTTTATTCCTTTCATAACCAATTATAATATATTTTTATTCATTTACACCAAACGAATCGTAGAGTTAACAAATTACTATTTATCTTACTTGTAATTTGCTTAATCACTATCAATATTAAATTCTACTGCTAAATTAAATGTTTCAAAATTTTCTTCTTCTTTTTCATAACTAACACTTTTTATAATTCTATATGTACCACTTGCTAATTTGCCATAGTCCTCTTTCCAATCTAATTTAATTTCTTTAGCTTCTCCTGCTTTAAGGTCAAATGCTGGCAAATTAAAGTTTAATTTCACATTAATTTTATGCCATTCTCCATCTTTTTTAATTTCTATTTCGTAAGGATTTTCATATTGAAAATCTTTATCGCTATTATTTGTTAAGATAATTGTAGCACCTGTATCAGTTAAAGTTCCTTCTTTAATAGACATAGAAATATCATTATTTGGATTAACTTCTACTATATCTGATTTTTCTCCAATATCAAATTCATTTTTCGTTTTACCACAACCTGTTATCCCTAGCACCAAAACTCCACATAATAAAATAGTCAATATTGTTTTTTTCATAAATTCCTCCATTAATTTATTTAATTATACTATATTATTTCAATATATACCATCTTTTGTCTTTAAATAAACAGAATAAATAATTTGAATAAATAAGAGGTAAAATGTCTTAAAATAATTAAAAAACCCTAGAAATAGGGTATTTGTTTTTATTATGGTGGCTCCAGCGGGAATTGAACCAGCGACACAAGGATTTTCAGTCCTCTGCTCTACCAACTGAGCTATGAAGCCATAATGGCGGTTCGTACGGGATTTGAACCCGTGATCTTCTGCGTGACAGGCAGACGTCATAGGCCTCTAGACTAACGAACCACA
>CANRDM010000061.1 GCA_947629365.1 uncultured Bacilli bacterium | reverse complement strand
GTGGACCTCGTAGGACTCGAACCTACGACCGCCCGGTTATGAGCCGGATGCTCTAACCAACTGAGCTAGAGGTCCGCATTTCTTTTTAATTATACTATATCTCTTTTTAAACTGCAAGACATAAAAGAAAAAAGATGTCAATTTTAACACCTTTATTCCCCTTTTTATCTTTATATACTATCTACTTTTTGCATTTGAACTACTAGCGCTTAATCGATTATTGTCTAAAATATCTTCAAGTTTGAATGTTCCTGAAAAGAAAGAACCATATAAAACTTTATACATTGCAAACATTTTTTCCAATTTTGCATATTCTTCTTCATCAGTCGTAGCTGGACAATCTTGTTGTGATAATACTTCATCCATTAATTCATCAAATGTTTTTATTCTTCCTATATTTAAAGAAGTTTGTTCATTTCTCATTATTTTTCCCCTTTTTTAAATCAGTATTTATTAATGTTTATCTTGTAACATATTAAGTAAGTCAATTTTGAACATATCTTTTGAAGCATTAGCTTTAGAAATCATAATTCCTTTATAAGTAGTTAACTCTGACATATGTCCCTCTAATAAAATATCTTCTGGAGTTATAGTTTCAAGAATAACTACTTTTTCTTTCTTATGAACAGTATAAATCAACTTAACTTCACCGTGGATTTGCGTAAACATTTTATCACTTGGTAATCTAAGTTCATATTTTTCCGTTCCATTTTTTCTATCAGTTTTTACTTTTTCACCTACAAATTTTCCATTTCTTAAAGCTGGATAAAAATCAAAAGTTAATTTCTTAAAAGCAAGCATATTATACTTCTTTAAAGCTCTTTCTAACTTTTTAAATTCATTTTCATTAACGTAATCTAAAACGTATCCTTTCATCTAACATACCCCCTAATTACGCTATAAGTATAGCACATAAAAAAGAAAATGTCAACTATCTGTCTAAATTTTCTTAAATTAGCATCAAATTGGCATTTCCCTCTTGCTTTTTTGTAAAATTTTTACATTTTATTTTGACGTTTATTTTAAATAAACAATTGTCTCCCCTAAATTCCAATTATTAAGTTGAAATTTTAATACTTTTGTATTATCTTTTAAAATTTTATGAACTTCTTTAGTTAAAATATTAGTACTCTTCCCGTGAATAATAATAATTTCTTTATTATGCATCTTAACATTATCATTAATAAATTCTGTAACAAGCGCATAAACCATTGCCACTTCTTCACCGTGAAGATCTAATTTTGGACTCTTACTTGTTAGCATTGGGATTTACAACATTAGGGTTTTGATTATCGACTGGATTATTTACTGCTTGATTATTATTTATTACCCCACCATTATTTGGCGTATTTATAGCATTTGTAGCTTCAGTATTTTGACTTACACTAGCACTAATATTTGGATTATTTATAGGGGCATTATTTACTGGAGTATTACTTACCGGTTCAGTTACTGCATTAGCGTTTCCTACTCGCATTTGATTTGGAATTTCTTTATTTTGCGAAGTATTTTCTGTACTATTTGAAGTATTAGAATTATTTTGTCCGCCAAATTTGGCATCATAATAATTAGAAACCTCAGATAACGCTGGTAAAGCATTTCTAGATGTTAATTTAGTTGTAGTCATTGATGCAGCGATAGTGCCATATATTAAACATTTTTCTTGATCAAATTTCTTTAACACCCCATAAGCATATCCACCAACAAGGGCTTCTTTAGCACCATTTGTATCGACAATTCCCACTCTTACTGGAGGAAGAATTTTAACTTGACCACCAATAGAATAAATTACTCCTCTTTCACCAACTGTAATAAAAACTTCTGATTTACTATATTTTTGCTTAATAGAATTATAAATACTAACTAAAGTTGCCGTATTATTAAAATCAAATTTCATATTGGTAGCGCTTTCCGCAGCACTTTGATTAAAGAATAAAGCACTTGCATATTTACATAATTCAATCGTTTCTCTATCAAACTTAGAAACAATTAAATAAGTTGGTACTTTTTCATATTTATCAAAAGCCGCAACGGTGGCATTAAAATCATTACCATCTGATATAACAATATCTGGTTCAATTCCAAAAGAATATTTTTTTAAATAAGAATTACTCTCTAAATCTAAAACAGTCTTATTTTTAGTTGTTTCATTAACAATTACAATACTTTGACCAGTTTTTTTATCATAACTAGTCTCTAAATAATCAGTTTTAATCCCAATTGTTTCATATTCTTTTTTAATTTTTTCGGCTCCATCATCAGGTCCTAACATACTAGCAATGTAAGTTTCAACTCCCCATTTACCTAGTAAATAAGCAACATTTCCTGCACTTCCCCCACCACTTTCAGTTTTATTATCAATTCTAATGGTTTTGCCTTCTTCAATTCTTTCATTAATAACGCAAGTAGTTTCAATTACTGACTTACCAATACATAATACTCTCACAAGCACACCCTACTTTCTATCCATTATTATACAATAAACTTCCTACTTTTAAAAGAGGGATTTAAGAATATCCGTAATTACTTTGCTACTTTTCGTCACAAATATTTCAATACTACTTGTTAAGTTATCACCAAGTTTAGAAACTTTATTACTATAATCTATATTATCATTTTCTAAATAAGAATCTAAATTTATTTCTTCCCCATTAGCTATTTTATCTTCAAAATCTTTTATATTATTTTCCGTTACTATTACTTTATTTCTAATTCTTCCTTCATAGTAACCACTAAAGGAGGCAATATAAAGAGCTATAAAAACGATAAAAAAAGCTAAAAGTATTTTTAATACTGGATGAATTTTTTTGCGTTTAACCATTCTCATCTTCCTTTATAAATTGTGCCAATATTTTAGCTAAAGCTTTTAATGTATTATCAACTTCTGTAATATTATTATATTGTCCTCCTACTTCAATTAATAAAGTATTTTGATCAAAATCTTGATTATATATACCATTTACCCCTGCTCCACTTTTTTTAGTAATCCCTCGAAATAAATCAGGACTAAAATCTTTAATTAAGGCCGCTAGTTTATTTGCTTTTTCTAAATTTATCTCATAATTATCGTGTTCAAGACCAACTACCAGCAAAACTTTAGCATAGCTTTTTCCATCAATTGTTGCAGTTGTTTTTTCATATTTACTACTATCTCTATGTAAATCGATAAAATATTTTAAAGTATTAACTTCTTGTTTTCTTCTTTCTAAAAGCATTCTACTAACACTATAACTATCACTATATTTTAAACTAAGGGAATGAATCATATCTGTTATATTTTCTTCTTCAACATAAACACCAATACCTTCATTCTCTAAATATTCTTTTAGCATTTTACTAGCAAGTAAAACCCCCGTAGCAATATTATAAGCTCCAAGATATGGGCTTTCATACTTTTCTTCTTGATGAGTATTATATAAATAAACTATTTTTTCTAAATTTTCCTCTTTAGGTATTTCTATATTAGTAGGTGGTATTATTTCCACTTCTTCTTTACTTGCCGGTTTACTTTCTTCTAATTTGATATTAAGCGCATATTTAAGTAAAAAATCGACATCCGTTATTTTTTCATTTTTACTAATTCCCTCACTTAACAATAAATCGATAATTGTATTATTATTAATTAAATCATTACTATATAAATATTTAATAGTAAGGGCTATACTTACTAAAAATAATCCTAAATAAATAATTAAGCGATTAAATTTTTTACGAGTTTTAAATTTTCTCATATCATCACCAATTATATTATAATTATCTTTAACTATATATTATGTCGAATGATGAAAAAATATTAAATTTTTTTATATTTTGCAATTTATATAATATTTACCTTGCACATTAGCATATTTTTTGATAAAATTAATATGAATTTTTAAGGAGGGATTTTATGCCAAATATCAAAAGTTCTAAAAAAGCAGTTAAAGTTATTGCTAAAAAAACTGATGAAAATCACGAATTAAAAGCTAAAGTTAAGAATTTAATTAAAGCTTGTGAAAAAGAAATTGCTGCTTCTAATGTTGAAGGCGCAACTAAAGTTTACAAAGATTTACAAAAGAATATTGATAAAGCATATCAAAAAGGATTAATTAAAGAAAATACAGTTAATCGTGAAAAACAAAGATTAAATGCTAAAATTAAAAATATGAAGTAGTTTACTACTTTATTTTTTTTTGGTAAACTATTATTAGATTGAGGTGTGATATGAAAAAATATATTATTCCATTAATTTGTTATATTTTAATAATTTTAGTTTTATTTAATGCTAAAACTATAACATCTTTTCTATCAAAAACTGTATCTAATAAACCAGTATTAACTATTCCCGAAAGTGATATATATGCTAAGAAATCTGATTATTTATATGTTCAAAATAGTAAAGATTATATTCCCTATTCTTATCAAGATTTATTAAATATTTTTTATAGTGCATTAAATAATGGCTTTGAAGAATTTACTTTTTATTGTCCAAGCGAATATACTGAATGTTTAAATGATTATACGAAAATAATGAATTCTAGTGATATTTTAACTCATATTAATAACTATGTTCATCCTTATCATACTATTTTAAATCCTTTAGAAGCTAGTCATAATGATGCAGGAGAAATTACTTTAAATATTAAATATATTTATACAGAAGAAGAAATTAATAAAATTAATGAATATGTTGATAAAGTAATAAATGAATTATATAAAAAAGATGATAGTGATTATAATAATATTAAAAGAATTCACGATTATATTATAAATCATACTAAATATGATATTGAAAGAAACAATACAGGTGATAGTAAATATAAATCATATATAGCTTATGGACCCGCAATTGAAGGATATGCAACTTGTAATGGGTATGCCGATTTAATGGCTATTATTTTAACTAAATTAGGTTATGAAAATTATAAAATAGGCACAACTAATGAAGATATTAATAATGAATCAGATGGTCACGTTTGGAACGCTGTTAAAATTGATGATAAATGGTTACATATTGATTTAACTTGGGATGATCCAGTTCCTAATCCTCCCACTGATGATAAGAACTTCTTATTAGATAAATATTTATTAGTAACAACAGAAGAATTAAAAAAAGCCGATGAAGGCGAAGTAATGATAAATGCTCATAACTTTAATGTTAGTTATTATCAAGAATTTAAAGATTGATTGATTTCTTCATCAATCATTTTTTTATCATAATATAAATAACATATACAATCTTCATTAGCATCAAATTCAAATAAATCGTTTATTTCATTATAATTTAAAGCATCATAAATAATATTACCTTTTGGATCAACACATTTAGATTTACTACTATTATATTGATAATTATCTTTAATAAAATTAGTTTCATTTGATTTAACGTAATCACCTTTACCAGCATTTTGCTCTAACATAAAGGTAAATTTAACATCATTTTGTTTAATAACTACTTCATCTAATACCACTGGTTTATTGTGACTACTTTTATACATTAGAAATAGAAAACAAGATTCAACAATAATTAAGACAAAAACAATTATTGTTTTTTTATGCATATTAATCACCTTTTATTCTATTTAAATTGTAATGGATATTTTTTTATTAGTCAATTATTTTTTTCAATATATGTACATACTTCTTCATAAGTTTTAGAGAAATCTTTAAAATTAGTATTAAACCATTTAACATTCATTTGATTATTAAACCAAGTATATTGTCTTTTGGCATAATGTCTCGTATTTTTCTTAATTAATTCTTTGACTTCATTTAAAGATTTGGAATTATTAAAATATTCTAAAACTTCTTTATAACCAATTGCTCGATTTAAAATATTAACATTGCCATATTTATGATATAAATTTTCTACTTCATTAACTAACCCTTCATCAAACATTTTATCTACTCTTTTATTAATTATATTATATAAATTATCTCTTTCTGTAGTTAGACCAATAAATAAAACATCATATAATATAGTAGGCTCTTTTTTGGTTTTATCTACCCTATTTAAATAATTTTCTAATCTTCTTCTATTATGGAGATCTATTTTTAACTCTTTATCAAAGTCTAGACACATTTTATATAGTTCTTCATTACTATATTTAGAATAATCCCTTTTTTCTATTTTACTAAAACTATAATCAAATAAACCAGCTTTAATATATAAACCAGTACCCCCAACTAAAATAATATTTCTATCTTTATATTTTTCTAATTCTTTTCTTAAATCAATTTGATAATCAGCAACGCTATAATCTTCATTAGGATTTTTAATGTCAAATAAAATATGCTCTATTCCTTCTTTTTCACTTTCTTTAACTTTAGCACTGCCAATATTAAGTTCTCTATATATTTGAGTAGCATCAGCATTAATAACTACACCATTATATCTTTTAGCCAAAAGAACACTTAATTTAGTTTTGCCTACTCCCGTTGGACCAACAATACATATAATCATTTTATCACCACATTTATTTGTATTATATCTTACCATTATTATTTTCTCAAGTAAAGAAAAGAGAGATTATAT
>CANRDM010000060.1 GCA_947629365.1 uncultured Bacilli bacterium | reverse complement strand
AAATTGCCTCTTTAGAAAAACAATTAACAGAAATAGATAAGGAAGAGGAAGAAGAACTTACTAAGTTAAGAAAATCTTTCCAAAGTATTTCCGAAAGCATTATTCCTCTTTTAAATGAAGCTAATGAATATGGTTATTATAATATCGGAGATTTAGGTAAGGTCCTTGCTGATTTAGCAACTAAAATTACTGGTGAGAAACATACTTTTGGGGTAAGAAAAATAGATACTTTTGCTGGTGTTGATAATTATGGCGCCTCTTATACAGCCGAAGAAGCATTTTTAGAAAATGCTGAGGCTGGTATTTTCAATAAATGTGTGGCATTTATTAAAAGTAAAGCTCCTGATGCTAGTTCCATATCTAGGGCTTTATCTGATAATGGATGCATTTATGGCCTACTTACCCGTTTTAGTAAATCTGATTCAGTAATGATTTATGATCTTTATAATAATAAATATAAAGCTGCTTATTATCCATATGAAAAAATAGCTTATCCATTTATTACTGATTTTTTAAATTATGTATCGATGTATCGTTTAAATAATAATTTAAAAAATATTAATTATTATCAGTTAGTATCACTTGCTAGTAGTTTTTTAGAAGAAAACGCTGAAAAATATAAAAAATATAATAAAAAAGATAGTCTAGTAAAAATGAAGAAATAATTAAAATTATCATTGTTGCCTTAAGAAAAACTCTTAAGGCTTTTTTGACAAATATTAACAAATTAAAAATTTTGTCAAATCTTGTATTCTAAAAAAATTATTTCTATGGTAAAATTTATTAGTAGGGTGATAAAATGACTAGAGAAACATTTTTACTTATCGCAGTGGCTTATTATCTATTAACAATGGTTGTTGTTTTAGTTGTGTTAGTAGTTATGGATAAAAGATATAAAAATAGTATTAATAATGAAATAAATAATTTAGAAAGAGAAAAGAATTTAATAATATCTTCTAGTATTTTATCTGAGCTTAATAAAGTTGAAGCTTTAGTTAATAATGCCGAATTAAAGAAAAAATATAAAGGTTGGCTTAAAAGATTTGAAGTTATTAGGGATGAAGAAGTACCTAAAATAACGGATGAAATAATTGAATTACAAAATGATTTTAATGAAAAAAATTATAATAAATTAAAACAAAGTCTAATTGATGTAGAAGTTGATATAAATTATTTAAAAACAAAGAGTGATTTCTTACTTAATGAAATAAAAGAAATAACATTATCAGAAGAAAGAAATAGAGAAACAATTATTAAATTAAAATCTGATTATCGAGAAATTAGAAATATTTATAATTCGTCTGAAAAAGATTTTGAAATAATTAAAAAACCAATTGAATTACAATTTGAAAATGTTGATAAATTATTTAGTGCTTTTGAAAGTGCAATGGAAAAGAATGAATATTTAGAAGTAGGAAGAATTGTTAAAGCAATTGATGATATTATTGGTAATTTAAAAGTAGTTATAAGTGAAACAAAAATAATTGTTGATTTAGGTAACGTATTAATTCCTAAAAGAATAAATGATATAAATTCTATTTATCATAAAATGAAATTAGAAGGTTTTAACTTAGAATATTTAAATATTGAATATAATATTGAAGAAGCTAATAAAAAGATTCAAGATATTTTTAGTCGTTTAAACGTTTTAAATGTTGTTGATTCAGTTTTTGAACTTAAAACAATGCTTGATTATTTTGATTCTTTATATAATGATTTTGATAAAGAAAGACTTACAAAAACTTTATATGAAGATTATAAAAGAAGTATATTAATAAAGGTTAGTAAATTAGAAAAAATTAATAATGAATTATACCGAAAGATTGATGATATTAAATATAGTTATGATTTATCTGATGATGAAGTTTTAGTTATTAGTGAAATAAAAGAATCTTTTAATAATATAAGGGCTTCATATGATCGTATTGTAGAAATGGAAAGAAATAAAACTCTTGCCTATTCCCATTTAAATAAAGAAATGGAGATAATTAATAGTAAGCTTACGAAAACAGAAGAGAAGTTAAATGTTGCTTTAAGAACTTTAGGTAGTTTAAAAGAAGATGAACTTAGAGCCAGAGATCAACTTGATGAAATAAAAGATATTTTATCACAAGCTAAAGAAAAGGTTAGAAGTTATAAATTGCCAATTACTCCTAAAAATTATTATGTGGAATTAAGTGAGGCAACTTTAGCTATAAATGAAATGGTTAAAGAATTAGAAAAAAGACCGATATCAATTAAAACTTTAAATATAAGAGTAGATAATGCTAGAGATTTAGTTTTAAAAGTATATAATACAATTAATGAAACAGTTAAGACCGCTAAAATGGCTGAGACCGCTATTGTATATGGTAATAGATACAGAGTTACTAATAAAGAAGTAGATATTGGTCTTTTAAAAGCTGAGTCAGCATTCTATAAAGGTAACTTTAAATTAAGCTTAGAAAACGCTATCAATGCTATTAATATTATTGAACCTGGAATACACGAAAGATTATTAGAAGAATACAAATAAAAAGTAAACATCAAAGTGTTTACTGATATATACTATCCAATTAGGATAGTTTTTAAATTCTTTTTAGTACTTTACCTTTTTCTTCTTGTTGTTGTGGAATAGCACCCGTAAATATGAATGATGGATCATTAGCATCTGGAAAGCAAAGATTAGCCATTGTATCATATAAACTTATTACTTCGCCATTGGTTGTAGGAATAATTAAATCCTTTCTAACAGAATCTAAAAATTTTAATAATTTTTTACCTTTTTTATTAAAAGTATTTCTGACAATTTCTAAATCAGTAGCTTTTAATTTATCATAAAGTTCACTTTCTTTAG
This sequence comes from uncultured Bacilli bacterium, assembly GCA_947629365.1. GTDB lineage: Bacteria > Bacillota_I > Bacilli_A > RF39 > UBA660 > SIG200. Next base: position 3,721 of record CANRDM010000060.1, on the reverse strand, counting down.
AAACTAGATAAGGCAAGTATTGTTTATAAAATCTATTATTAATATCGATCGTAAAAACTAATTCATTTTTACTTAAACTATCAGAAAATTGAAACATTAATCTTCTATTTAACATTTTATATTCATTAAGTTTTTTGTGTTGTAACATAATAAGAGGGGGAAGAACTGTAAAACCAACATTTTCAGTAGTTCTTTTATTTTCTCTTTCTATTTCCAAAAGGTTGGAATTACTTCTATTGAATGATACATAAGTTTTATTTTGACCTTTATTATGGGTGGAAATGCAACCAATAACTTGGTATTTATCTGTTTCAATTTCTCTCATTGTTATGCCACCCGTTAGATCTTGTTGTTTATTTCTAATAAAATAAAGAAATTGTTCATTATATGAATTATAAGTAGCTTTTATACTGCCTTCAAAAAAATTAGGATAATTAGGATAAAAGTTAATTGCATAAGAATAGCCATTAACAATTTTAATATCTCCGGCTAATTCCCCATTATTATTATAAAAACAGATAAAATTATTTTCTTCATTTTTTTCAAATATAGTTGCTTGAATATTAAAAAGTTTAGCAAACAAAATTATTTTTTGATATATTTTTTCAAAATCTTCTTTCATTTTTCACCTCATAATTTTATTATACAAAATAAAAATTGACTGTCAATATAAAAAAATTTTAGTTTTTTTAAAAGAGATAGATTATTTATTCCTTTTTTGATATAATTTTATTTGTAAATAGGGAGTGATAATTGTGACTTATTTAGATTATAGTACAACAACACCGATTTCTTTAGATGCTCTTGATACTTATACCAAGATAAGTAAAGATTATATTGCCTCACCATCATCTAATCACATATTAGGGAAAAAAAGCTTAGATTTGCTTAATAATACTACCAGAGAAATAAGTGACTTGTTTAATATAATGGAAAGAGAAATTATCTATACAAGTGGCGGAACTGAGGCCAATAATATGGCTATAATTGGTTTATGTTTAGAACGCCATAATAAAGGTAAACATATTATAACATCTAAATTAGAACATCCATCAATTTATAAGATATGTGATTATTTAGAAAGTCTTGGTTTTGAGGTTAGTTATGTTGATAATGATGAAGATGGTTTAATTATTTTTGATGATTTAAAAAGATTAGTAAGAGAAGATACAATCTTAGTAAGTATATGTGCTGTCAATGCCGAGACAGGAGTAAGACAACCATTAAAAATGCTAAGACAAATTATTAAAAAAGAAAATGAATCAACAATTTTACACTCTGATTTAACCCAAGCAATAGGTAAAACCACAGTTAATTTTCGGGATATTGATTTAGGTAGTGTTTCAGCTCATAAATTTTATGGCCCCAAAGGTATTGGTTTCTTATATAAAAACGACGCTATTAAATTAGCACCTCTTTTGTATAATGATAATAAAAATAATTTATCTAACTATGGCACTATGCCCATACCTTTAATAGCTAGTATGAAAGATGCATTAAAATCTTCTTTAAAAGATTTAGATAAAAGAGAAAAATATATTAGTTTATTAAATGAAAGAATAGTAACAAAACTGAGTCAATTAGAGGGAATTAAAATAAATAAAACAAAATATTCTATTCCCCATATTATTAATATAAGTTTTGATAGTATTTCCGCAAGTGACTTAGCTTTAAGTCTTTCAAATAAAGAAATATGTGTTAGTGCAACTAAAGCAGGTGAAATATCTAGTGGAGTTATGGCAATCTATAATGATTTAAAAAGAAGTAAGTCTTGTTTGAAGATTAGTCTTTCTCATATGACAACAGTTTTAGAAATTAATAGATTTTTAGAAGTTTTTGAGGTAGAATATAAAAAGCTTTTAAATTAAGTTGGTGATGTTTATGGATTTAGAAAAAATTATCTTTTTAAAATATGGAGAATTATCTACTAAAAAAGATAATCGTAATTTTTTCTTAAAAGTTTTAAATAATAATATTAAAAAAGTTTTAAAAGATGCAGAAATATCTTATGATTATGGAAGAATGTTTATAAAAGTTAATGATGATGATCTTGCAAATGTTATAAATAAATTAAAAAATATTTTTGGAATATATGAAATTGTTATAGGATATTCTTCAAAAAAAAGAAATGAAGAAGATATTTGCCATAGTTTAAAAGAATTATTAGAAAATAAAGAATTTACGACTTTTAAAGTAGAAGTTAAAAGAAGTGATAAAAGTTTTCCTAAAGATAGTATGACTTTAAGAAAAGATTTGGGGGCTTTTATTTTAAAGAATTTACCAAATAAAAAAGTTGATGTTAATAACCCAGAATTAATTGTAAATGTTGAAATAAGACAAAAAGAAGTATTAATTTATTTTGATAAAATTAAAGGTTTAGGTGGTTATCCAGTATCTTGTGCTGGTAAAGGTATGCTTATGCTTAGTGGAGGAATAGATTCTCCGGTAGCAGGATATATGGCTATTAAAAGAGGTGTTAAAATAGAGGCAATCTATTTTGAGAGTCCACCACACACTAGTGAAGCAGCTTTAGATAAAGTTAAGGCTTTAGCTAAAAAATTAGCTTTATATAATAATGATATTAAATTACATATAATTAATTTTACTAAAATTCAAGAAGCTATTTATCAAAATATTCCTAAAGAATATTTAATTACTATTATGCGAAGAATGATGTATAGGATAAGTGGAATAGTAGCTAGTAGAGTTAATGCTAAAATTATTGTTAATGGTGAATCGATTGGCCAAGTGGCAAGTCAAACTTTGACTAGTATTCAAGTTATCAATGAGATTGTAAAAATACCCGTTATAAGACCAGTGGCTTGTTTTGATAAATTAGAAATAATAGATATTGCTAAAAAAATAGGTACTTATGATATTAGTATTTTACCATATGAGGATTGTTGTACTATTTTTGTCCCTGAACATCCTATTATAAATCCAACAAGACAAAAATGTGAAGAGTACGAAAAATTAATACCTTATGAAGATATGATTTTTGAAACTGTCAAAAATAAAAAAACTATTATCATAACTGTCGATGATAAAGATGATTATAAAGATTTACTATGATAATTAATATTGTATAAAACAAAATAATATGCTAAAATTATAAATAGGAAGACGCAAATAAGCGTTACCTAATGGTTGTTAACTAGCCCAATGGGTTAGTTATTTTTATGACTAATATTAACAATGTTAAGACTAACATAAAAACAATGAGTAAAAATATATCTTCTCGACATTTCTTATTCATTGGCACCCACCCACCTTTCTATCCAAAACCCCCTGACCGAAGTCAAAAAGACTTTAAATAAAAAAGTTTTCGGTAACAACTTACATACATCTTCCTTAAGCTTTATTTAAACAATTTATTTTGTTTTTGTAAATAGTTTTTTTGTTGATTTTTTAAGAAATTTCTAAGGTTTATGCCAATTCTCTAGAGATTTGGTAAGCATTTATCTTTATCTTTTCAGTAATGAGTGTTATAATAATAAATACTTTTTCAAGGGGAGTTTATTTATGAAGATAATAGATTATATAAAAAATTTATTTAAACATAAAGAAATAAATACTAATGGAGTATTAGTACGTCCATCTGATTTAATTAAAATACCCAAAAGAAATGAATTTAATAATGATATTTTAGTAGATTATTATAAGGATGAATATTATAATATTCTATCAACTATGAAAGATTATGATCCATTAATACTTGAAG
>CANRDM010000059.1 GCA_947629365.1 uncultured Bacilli bacterium | reverse complement strand
TTTTTCAAAATAGCCTTGAAATGAAATATATTTTGTGGTAATCTATATTATAGTAGGAATAAAGAGGTGCTTAATCGAAATGGAAGATTTTTTAAATAGATTATATAGTTATGAATATTTTGGTACATATTTAATGATTTCCATCGCTGTTTTAATTTTATTATTTGTAATTATTTTATTTTTTGGTAAGAAAGATCAAAAGAATAGAGAAATAGAGGAAACAAAAAAATTACAACAAATAAAAAGCGAAGATGCCTTTAAAGAAGAAGAAAATCTTTCTAAAGTAGAAGTTGAAGATATTAAAGAACCAGTTAAAGAAGAAAATCCGAGTGTTAATGAACCTGTTATTGTACCAAGTATTGAAGAAGAGCCTTTAGTTAGTGAAGTAGATACACTACCAAATATACCTACAGCAAATGAAATTGAAAATTTAACAACAAGTATTGAAACAGTTAGTGAATTGGAAAATAATAATTTAGAAAAACCTATTTTAAATGCAATACCAAACATTGAAGAAGAAAAGGTAAGTGAAGGACCAGTTCTTGAACCGGAAGAAGAGTTACCTTTAGTATTTGATTCAAGCGATGCTCCACAAATCCCGGAGTTTAATTTAGATGAAATCATTAGTAGTACTGTAGATACTAACAATATTGAACCAGCTAAAGAAGAAATAGATAGTTTAACAATGGAAATGCCTAAAATAGAAGAAGCACCAAAACCTAAAGAAGTATTTAGTTCAGTATTTGTAGAAGAAACACCAAAAGAAGAAGTTAAAGAAATCAAAAAAGATGATGAAGAAGATTTTGAGTTACCAACTTTAAAAAAAGAAAAAGTTGAAGTACCGGAAGAAATAGAACTACCAAATCTTAATGATTTATCTGGTGAAAGTTATAATATTAAGTAGATTAAAGAGAAATTATTCTCTTTTTTTATGGGTAAACGTCAAATTTTTTAAAGGAAAGTTGAAAATAAAGAATATCTTATGTTAAAATGGTTATGGTGAATAGAATATGGCAAAATACGATGAATCATCGATCAAAATTTTAGAAGGTTTAGAAGCCGTTAGAAAACGCCCAGGTATGTATATTGGCTCAACAGATAAAAGAGGACTTCATCATTTAGTATGGGAAATTGTTGATAATGGTATTGATGAAATAATTAATGGTTATGGTAATCATATTAAAATAGTTTTACATAAAGATGGATCAATTACCATTGCAGATAATGGACGAGGTGTTCCAATTGGCATCCACGAAAGTGGTAAATCAACTCCTGAGGTTATCTATACAATTTTACACGCTGGTGGTAAATTTGAAACAGGTAACTATAAAGTAAGTGGTGGTTTACACGGTGTTGGGGCAAGTGTTGTTAATGCTTTAAGTAGTAAAATGGATGTTTTGATTTATCGGGATGGTTGTATATCTAATATCCGTTTTACTGATGGAGGAAAGGTTGAATCACCTTTAAAGAAAATTGGGGAAACTAATAAAACCGGTACTGTCGTTACTTTTCTTCCTGATTATAATATTTTTAAAAATTGTAATTTTTCTTATACAACTATATGTGAAAGAATGCAAGAAAGTGCTTTTCTAATTCCCAGTGTTACTATTGAAGTTATTGATGAAGATAGTAAAAGAGAAGTTAAATATCATTATGAAGATGGCTTAACTGATTTTATTAACTATATTAATGAAGATAAAAATACTTTACATAAAGTTCTTAATTTTAGTGGTAGTAAAAATGGAATTGAAGTAAATGTCGCAATGCAATATACCGATACGTATAATGAAAATATTATTTCTTTTGTTAATAATGTTAAAACTAGTGATGGAGGTACGCACGAAGTAGGATTTAAAACCGGTATTACTAAAGCTTTTAATGATTATGTTAAAAATAATAATTTAATTAAAGGGAAAGATACAACTTTTGATGGCTCTGATGTAAGAGAGGGTTTATCGGTTGTTATTAATTTAAGAATACCTGAAGATAGTTTACAATTTGAAGGGCAAACAAAAGGTAAACTTGGAACACCAGAAGCTAGAAGTATAACCGAAAGTATAACTTATGAAAAGATTAAATTTTTCTTAGAAGAAAATAAAGAAATTGCTCTTAATATTGTGGAAAAAGCAATGAAGAGTAAAGTGGCAAGAGAAGCGGCAAGAAAAGCCAGAGAAGATGCTCGTAATGGGAAGGGTAAAAATAAAATAGAAAAAAATCTTTCCGGTAAACTTGCTCCGGCAACAACTAAAAATGGGAAGATTAATGAATTATTCTTAGTGGAAGGTGATTCAGCTGGCGGTTCAGCTAAAAGTGGTAGAGACCGTAAATTTCAAGCCATATTACCTTTAAGAGGAAAAGTTATTAATGCCGAAAAAACAAGTGTGGAAGAAATTCTTAAAAATGAAGAAATAAATACGATTATTCATACAATTGGGGCTGGTCTTGGTAGTGATTTTATTGTCGAAGATAGTGCTTATGATAAAGTAATCATTATGACCGATGCCGATGTGGATGGATCACATATTCAAATCTTACTTCTAACATTTTTTTATCGTTTTATGCGTCCTTTAATTGAGGCTGGTAAACTTTATATTGCTAAACCACCTTTATATAAAATCGATTATGGTAAGAAACATTTTTATGCCTATAGTGATGAAGAAAGATTTAAGATTATTTCCGAAAACACTGGTAAACCAGATATTTCCAGAAATAAAGGTTTAGGAGAAATGAATCCTGATGAACTTTGGGATACGACAATGAATCCTGATACTAGAACTTTAATCCGGGTTAATATTTATGATGCTGCTTTAGCGGAAAAAAGAGTTAATGTTTTAATGGGCGATAAAGTTGAACCAAGAAAAGAATGGATTGAAGAAAACATTGTCTTTACAATGGAAGATAGTTACAGAGTAGAATAGGTGTGTTATGGAAAGTATAATAAAGAAAATAGAAGATTATGCCCTTGAAGAAATAATGGGGGAAAGATTTGCATCATATGCCAAAGAAATAATTCAAGACCGAGCAATTCCTGATGTAAGAGATGGACTTAAACCTGTTCAAAGAAGAATTCTTTATGCTATGTATAATGCGGGAAACACTTATGATAAAAAATATGTTAAAAGTGCTGCCACAGTTGGTGATGTTTTAGGTAAATACCATCCACATGGTGATTCATCGGTGTATGACGCAATGGTTAGAATGAGTCAATGGTGGAAACAAAGTACGCCTTTAATTGATATGAAAGGTAATAATGGTTCCATGGATGGGGACCCAGCTGCAGCTTATCGTTACACTGAAGCAAGACTTGCTAAAATTAGTAATGAACTTTTAGGTGACTTAGATAAAGAAACAGTTGAATGGGCCCCAAACTTTGATGATAGGTTACTTGAACCAACTGTCTTGCCGGCTAAATTTCCTAATCTCCTAGTTAATGGTACAATGGGTATTAGTGCGGGTTATGCCACAAATATACCACCACATAACTTAGGAGAAATAATTGATGCCACAATTAAGCGAATTGAATCACCTAATTGTCATTTAGATACTATTTTAGAAATAGTTAAAGGTCCTGATTTTCCGACTGGTGGCATAGTTGAAGGTATAAATGGGATAAAAGATGCTTTTACTACCGGAAGAGGACGCATAATTGTTAAATCAAAATATAGTATTGTTAAAGAAAAAGGTAAAGAAAAAATTGTTATTACCGAAATACCTTATGATGTAAATAAAGCTTTACTTGTTAATAAAATAGATAGTTTAAGAATTGATAAAAAACTTGAGGGAATTGCGGAAGTAAGAGATGAATCAGACCGGGAAGGCTTAAGAATTGCAATTGATATAAAAAATGGGGCTAGTAGTGAATTAGTTTTAAATTATTTACTTAAAAATACGGATTTACAAATAAGTTATAATTATAATATGGTAGCCATTGTTAATAGAGTTCCTAAAACTTTAGGTATTTTAGCAATAATTGATGCTTATATCGATCATTTAAAAGAAGTTATTACGAGAAGATGTACTTTTGATTTAAAAGTAAAAGAAAAAAGACTAGAAATAGTTGAAGGTTTAATTAAATGTTTAAGTATTTTAGATGAAGTTATTAAAGTTATTAGAAAAAGTAAGAATAAAAGTGATGCAGAAAATAATTTAGTTAAAGAATTTGCTTTTACTTTAGAACAAGCTAAAGCAATAGTTAATTTACAATTATATCGTTTAACTAATACCGATGTTGTAGCTTTAGAAGAAGAATTAGAAAGTCTTAAAAAATTAATTGAGGGTCTAAAAGCTATTTTAAGTGATGAAAATGCCTTAAAATATGTAATGAAAAAAGAACTTAAAATTATCAAAAAAGAATATGAAGTACCAAGAAAAACTGAGATAAGAGATGAAATAACGGAAATTAAACTAGATATACGCGAAATGATTCCGAAAGAAAATGTCTGTGTTGTTATTTCTAATGAAGGTTACATTAAAAGAGTTAGTGCTAAATCTTATCAAGCATCTGATGGAGAGACCACTTTAAAACCGGGTGATTTTGTGACTAATTTATTTGAAACAACAACCCTTGATTATTTAGTTTTATTTACTAATTTAGGTAATTACTTATTTATTCCGGTTTATAAAATTTTAGATGCTAAATGGAAAGAACTTGGTAAACATATTAGTAATTTAGTACCTCTTAATGAAAGCGAAAAAATAATTAATGCCTTTATTTTTGAAAATAATAAAAATTTAGTTTTATATACGAAAATGGGAATGGCGAAACAAATTAACACTAATGATTTAATAGTTAATCGTTATAATAAAACTTATACAGCAATTAAATTAAAAGATAATGATGAACTTATTAGTTCTAATTATAGTTTAGCAAATACTTTAATCGTTACTAAAAATGGTTATTATTTAAAATATAATACAAATGAAATACCTGTTCTTGGAGTTAAAGCCAGTGGCGTTAAAAGTATTAAGTTAGATAATGATGAAGTAGTAAGTGGTATTAGTTATAGTGATGATGAAGAATACTTAAATATCTTTACTAATAATTTAACTAGTAAAAGAGTTAAATTAGTGGAATTAAAAACATTAAGTAGAGCTAAAAAAGGAACTATTTTAATAAAAAGAAATAAAACAGTTAATTATTATATTACTTATGCTTATATTGTTAATAGTAGAGATACTATTATAATGAAAAAAGATAATGAAATAACTGAAATTAAAGTTGCTGATATTCCTATAATGGATTTACTTAGTAATGGAAGTAATATAACTAAAGGTTATGTTGATGAATTTAAAATCAAAAATGAACCAGTTAAAATAATTAATAAAGAAGAAGTTAAAGTAGAAGAAAAAGAAGATGTAAAAGAAGAACAAATATCTTTTGCTGATTTTACTGAAGATTTTAAATTATAATATAATCACCTAGTAAAACATAATATTTACTAGGTGATTTTTATATGAGTAAAAAAGATGAATTTAAAGAATTTATTCGTCATAAACCAGAACTAGTTGAGTATATAAAAAATAAAGAAATGACTATGCAACAATTTTATGAATTATATGATGTTTATGGAGATAGTGAAGAAGCTTGGAAGCCATATGAAAGAGGGGTAAATATTACCCCAAGTAAAATAACTGACTTTATGAAAAATATTAATTTAGATGAAATTCAAAAGCATATTAATACAGCACAAAAAGCTCTTGGCGTAGTGGAAGATTTAACAACCAAAGGGGTAACTAATGCCACTAATGCGATAAAAGGTCCTGTATCTCCTAGGCCACTAAATAAATTTTTTGAGGATTAAAATGGAATATTTTTTACAACAAAAATTATTAGAAGATAAAAATTTTAAAAAATATTTAGATGCTAACTCTAATTATATTAAATATTTAAATCGTGATCCTGCCTTTTATAAAGTATTTATGAAAGAGATGAAAGAAAAATATAAAGAAAGAACAACAGATAAACTAAATGACGCAATTAATACCATTGATATAGTTTCATCTATTATTGATACTTTAAAATAAATTATTTACATCTTTCATAAGGGATTCTTTCATCAGTCAGATATAAAATATAATCTGTTGGTATATTATAATATCTAGCTAAAATTATTAATACTTTGTTAGGTATATCGTGATAACAAGTTTCATAATGAGAATAACCATTGCGACTTTTATTAATAATTTTAGCTATATCTTCTTGTAATAAATCTTTATTTTCTCTTATTTCTTTTAATCTATTCATATCGCTATTAATGGTTATAATATTACTTCTTTTATAACTATTTTTTTTATTTGTTAAACGTAATATATAATCTATACTAGTATCATAGTATATAGCTATTTTTTTAAGAATATTAGTAGGTATATTAGTAATTTCTGTCTCATATTGGGAATAGCCATTTTGACTCATTTCTAAATAGTTAGCTATATCTATTTGTTTTAAATTCTTTTCTTTTCTTAGTTCTTTTAATCTATTCATATATCTCACAAAAAAATGTTATCATATCGTTATTTGGGACATTGACATTTGTTCCAATTTACGATATACTCATTTTATAAATATCGCAATATGGAGCATA
>CANRDM010000058.1 GCA_947629365.1 uncultured Bacilli bacterium | reverse complement strand
TAGATAGAAAAGTATTGCTTCCTAATGAATATGAAGTAAGCTCTTTAAAAAGAAAGAAATAAATTTGTAATCTTTCTTTTTTTAAACTTATATTATATAATTAATTAAAGAAAGAAGGTTCATCTAATGAAATTAAAAAATAGTTATTTTTATACTTTAAGAGAAGATGTAAAAGATGAAGAAAGTTTAAGTGGAAAATTATTAGTAAGATCAGGTATGATAAAAAAAGTTGGAGCAGGTATTTATATGTATTTACCAATGGGTTTAAAAGTGCTTGATAAAATAAAAAAGATTGTTAAAGAAGAAATGGACGCTGCGGGAGCCGAAGAGGTTTTAATGCCAAGTTTAATACCTAGTGAATATTATGAGACCTGTGGGAGAATTGAAGCTTTAGGTAAAAGTATGTTTCATCTTTCTGATCGTTTTGATAAACCTTTTGTTTTGGGACCAACGCACGAAGAATTATTTACTATTGCTGCTAAGTCCAAGGTTAATAGCTATAAAGATTTACCTTTTACAATTTATCAAATGGCTGATAAATTTCGTGATGAACCAAGACCAAGATATGGCCTTATTAGAGTAAGAGAATTTATTATGAAAGATGCTTATTCTTTTGATCGAGATGAAAAAGGCTTAGATATTTCTTATAATAAAATGAAAGAAGCTTATAATCATATTTATGATCGTTTAAAAATTAATTATAAAATTGTTAAAGCAGATACTGGTGTTATGGGTGGTAGTTTATCAGAAGAGTATCAAGCAATAACTAATATTGGAGAAGATGTTTTAGTATTATGTGATTCTTGTGATTATTCATCTAATATCGAAGTATCAGAAGTTGTATCTAAAGAAATAAAAGAAGAGGAAAAAAAGTTAGAATTAGTAGAAACCCCTAATAAAGAAAGTATTGAAGAAGTAAGTAGTTATTTAAATATTCCAAAAAGTAAATGTGTTAAAGCAATGCTTATGAATGTTAATGATGAACTTGTAACTTTCTTTATAAGAGGAGATAGAGAGCTTAATTTAAATAAAGCTTGTAAGTTATTAAAGGTAAGTGATATCACTTTTGCTGATGATGAATTAATAAGTAAGAGTAATGCTGTTCCTGGTTTTACAGGGCCAATTAATTTAAATAGTAAAATAGTTGTTGACCGGGAAATTCTTTCAATGCATAATTTTTGCTGTGGAGGAAATAAAGAAGGATATCATTATATTAATGCTAATCCTAAAGACTTTAAATATGATGCCTTTGGTGATATATCAAATGTTTTAGAGGGTGATATTTGTCCTGTTTGTGGAGGTAAATTATATTTTAAAAAAGGAATAGAAATAGGAAACTTATTTAAATTAGGAACAAAATATTCTACTAAATTAGGTTTAACATACTTGGATGAAAATAATAAATCATTCCCAGTTGTAATGGGCTGTTATGGGCTTGGTATTGGAAGAATACTTGCTAGTATAATTGAACAAAATAATGATGAAAATGGTATTATTTTTCCTTTATCTATTGCGCCTTATCAAGTATGTATAGTTGTTATTGATACGAAAAATGAGGAACAAGTAAATATTGCTAATAAATTATATGAAGATTTAAAATCTAAGGGTATAGATGTTCTTCTTGATGATCGTGAAGAAAGACCAGGCGTTAAATTTAAAGATATGGATTTAATTGGTATTCCTTTAAGAATAACTGTTGGTAAAAAAGTAACTGATAATATTGTAGAAGTTAAAGAAAGAACTAATAGTGAATTTACGGAAATAAAGATTGATAATGTCATAAATTTTGTAAGTGATTATCTAAAAAAACACTAATTTTCGTACAATTTGCACGGAAATTAGCCAAAAATATGTACATTTTGTACGAAAAATGTAGATTCTTTAATTAAATTAGATGGAGAAGTCATCCCTGTAGAAGTAAAAAGTGGAAGAAGAACTAGTAGTAAAAGTTTAAATGAATATATAGCTAAATATAACCCTAAGTATAGTATTAGAATATCATCTAAAAATTTTGGATTAGAAAATAATATTAAATCAGTACCATTGTATGCTGTATTTTGTATCGATTAATAGAGAAGCAAATAAAAAACTTCTCTTTAATTATGGATATATTTTTGGCTTGAGGAAAGCAATTTTATTTCTATTATTTTTTCTGTTTCTAATGCTCCAATTAAACTAATATCTTTTTAAATAATAAAAGTTTCGATAACTGTTGTTTTAGAGTTTATTTTTTTTAAAGTTAATAGTGGGTAAATGGTTTTATTATTATCTTTAACAATTTTATATAAAGCATAGTTCCCTTTTAATTTAGAGTTTCTAATAAATTTATTTTTGTCCATTATTTTAATTGTTTTACATTTTTCTAAAGTATTAAAAAACATTGGCAAGTATTCGATTCTACCTTTTAATAAGTCTCAAGATATTACAAATTTTTTAAGATTTTTATAGTTGCTTTTTAAAAAACTATAAGTTATACTACCACTTTTAATTTTCATAAATCCTTTTTCTCCAATATATTCATTTTTGTTTTTTGAAGTTAATATATGATGAAATCCTAACATATGAGGTAAATTTGAAGTTTTAATTTTAAAATTTATAGTTCTTTTATTAGTTTTAATAACAATTGTTGAATTGATAAACTTTTCGAAATATGTTGCAATTTCTTTTAAAGAATAGTCTTTAATATTAATTTTTTTCATAATTTTATTTAAATCTTTTTTCATTATAACCCTCTGAAATAAAAAGAGAAGTACATTAAACAGTATAATATACTTCTCTAAATAACTAATTTGATCCTGGATTGTGTTTTAGATAACAACCGGTATCGGCGCCTGAATATTATTGTCCATCAGTTTGGATTACTACCGGACGCACTGGTAGCATCAGCATACATTAAGTACTTGTCAAATAGAATATATCATAAATAAAATTATAAAGCAATGGTTTTAAATAATTTTTTTAATTGTCCGGTAACAATTTTAAATAACTAACGTCATATTTTAGATAAAAACAACTTTAATGTAAAAACACAATTTATATTCTTTACATATAATAAATAGTGTGATAATATGTATATATGAACAGGTATTCATATAGTTAGGAGTAAAAATATGAAGTTTATTGATGAAGATAAAATAATTGATATATCAGAATTATTTAAAATATTTGGGGATTCTACAAGAGTAAAAATTATCAATACTCTAATAGATAATGAATTATGTGTATGTGAAATTGCAAATAATATTGGTGTTAGTCAATCAGCTGTATCGCATCAACTGCGAATTTTAAAGTCAGCAAAGTTAGTCAAATATAAAAAGAGGGGTAATTGTATTTATTATTCCCTTGCTGATGAACACGTGGAAAAAATATTTAAGTTAGGATGTGAACATATTAATGAACTATAAGTATAAATATAAATTAAGTAATTTAGATTGTCCTAATTGTGCCAGAAAAATTGAGACAGCTCTAAATAAATGTGAAAATATAAAAAGTGCTAGTGTTAATTTTGCTAAGCTTGAAGTAAATGTTGAAACTTCCCTTAAAAGTGGCGTTAAAAAAATTGTTGAAAAGACAGTTAAAGCCACGGATGCTGATGTAAAAGTATTAGATTTAAACAGTAAAGATAATAAAAAAATAATTTTTGATATTACTAGACTTATTTTAGGAATAACATTATTTATAATATCCTTATTTATTAAAAATAATTTAATTAAAGAAATATTTATAATATTTGCTTATTTGATATTATTATTTAGAGTACTTAAAAAAGCTATTTTAATGTTAATAAAAAGTTTTAATATCGATGAAAATCTATTAGTAAGTATTTCTTGTATTGGGGCCTATTTTACTAATAATATTAGTGAAGGTTTAATGGTTATTATTTTATATGAAATAGGAAAGATTTTAGAAAGTATTGCGGTTAATAATTCAAGAAAATCAATAAGTGAACTAATGGATATAAAACCAGATTATGCTAATTTATTAATAGATGATGAAATTAAAGTAGTTAGTCCTGAAAGTGTTAAAATAGATGATTTAATTTTAATTAAAAAGGGTGAAAAAATTCCTTTAGATGGTGTTGTTGTTAAGGGAATGAGTAAAATAGATAATAAAGCATTAACGGGAGAAAGTCGTCTTGTAAGCGTAGGAGTTAATGATTTAGTTTTATCTGGTGGAATTAATACTTCTGATATCTTAACTTTAAAGGTTACTAAAACTTATGAAAATAGTACAGTAGCAAATATTTTATCTTTAGTGGAAAATGCTACAGATAGAAAAGCTCAAACAGAAAATTTTGTTTCCAAAGCGGCCAAAATATATACACCAATTATTTTAGGGCTTGCTATTAGCTTAACAATTGTTTTAACTCTTATTTTTAAGATGCCATTTAATGACGCTATTTACAGATCTTTGGTTTTTCTAGTTGTTTCTTGTCCTTGTGCTATTGCTATTTCGGTTCCTTTATCATATTTTTCTGGTATTGGGGCATCATCTAGAGAAGGAATATTAATAAAGGGAAGTGATTATTTAGAAGCATCTTCTAAAATAAAGGAAATTATTTTTGATAAAACAGGTACTCTAACTGATGAAAATAATAAAAGTATTGAAATAGAATATTTAGACTTAGAAAGATATACTGATGACATTAATGCCTATTTAGTAAGTGGTGAAGAGTATTCTAATCATCCCATTGCTAAAGCTATTGTTAAAGAATTAAAAGATGCAAAACGCCTAAAAATAACTAAGTTTAAAGAATATCCTGGTGAAGGCATTAGTTATAATATAGGTAAGAAAAAGATAATGGTAGGTACTAAAGAATTTGTTAAAAAAGATGGTTTTGTTGATGGTACTTATATGGTTATTGATAATTTAGTTGCAGCTAAAATAAATGTCTATGATGGTTTAAAAGATAATGCTTATGAAGTTATTAATGATTTACAAGACTTAGATATTAAGACAATGATGTTCACTGGTGATAAAAAAGATATCGCTTTAAGTGTTAGTGAAAAATTAGGGTTAGATGAGTGTCATTATGAATTATTGCCACAAGATAAATTTGATTTACTTAATAGTGAGCTTAATAAATATAATGGCAATGTCGCCTTTGTTGGTGATGGCATTAATGATGCTCCAAGTCTAGCTTTAGCTAAAGTAGGTATTTCAATGGGTAGTATTGGTAGTGCCTCAGCTATTGAAGCAAGTGATATTGTTATTATGAATGATAATTTAGATAGTATTATTAAATTAATTAAGATATCTAAAAAAACTAATAAAATAATTAAACAAAATTTAATTTTTGCTATTGGTACCAAAGTTTTAGTATTACTTCTTAGTGCATTTGGTATTGCTACAATGTGGGAAGCGGTCTTTGCTGATACTGGTGTTACTTTATTAACTATTTTAAATACAACGAGAATATTAAAAAAGAAATGTTAATTTTATATAGATTAACATTCTTTTTTATGATATATATTTTATATAGGCTAGGAGGTTATAAAAGTATGAAAAAAACTAGGAAAGAAAATAATTCATTAAAAAGTTGTATTGTATATCTATTATTATGGTTATTTTCATTTGCTACAAGTTTATTCTTTATAATTCATATTCGTAAGTATTATTGGTTTGATTTAGAATTTAAATATTTTTTTATGATTTTTACAGTATTTGACTTATTAATGCTAAGTGCTATCTTTTTAATTCCAGCTTTTAAAATATTTTTTGGCTATTTTAAAGGTAAAGTT
Organism: uncultured Bacilli bacterium; assembly: GCA_947629365.1. GTDB lineage: Bacteria > Bacillota_I > Bacilli_A > RF39 > UBA660 > SIG200. Next base: position 922 of record CANRDM010000058.1, on the reverse strand, counting down.
GCCCTTAAAGATAAATCTAAAATTACTAATCCTTATTTATATTATCGTAATTTGCCGAATAATTATGGTATAGGGTATCATCTTTATTAATTGATTCGGCAATCGAAAATGAAAAAGATATAGTTGCAGTTATTTTAGATCTTTGTGCTAGAAAATATCTAAAGTTAGAGAAAAAAGAAAATAATTATGAGTTAGTTGTTTTAAATAATATAGATGATAATCTTCTTGCTAATGAAAAATATATATTAGAATGTATTTTTAATAATAGTTTAATAAATATTGATTATCGACATTGGTATGATTTATGTCTAAAAGATGGCATTTCTTTAGGACTATATAAAGAAAATGCAAAAATTATAAATAAATTAAATGATGCTTATCAAGAAGTAAAAATTAAAGAACAAAAATGGGATAAAATAATGAATAAAATTATTTTATGTATCTTTTTCATAAGTTTAATTGTGGCGTTAATTAATTATAAAATGAATATATTTGATATTTCTGAAAGTAATATATTTAACTCAATACTTGTTTTTACTATTCTATTTTTTGGAACAATGATGATGTTTGAAATTATATTAATGATTCAAAGAATGAATATATTAGGTAAAGAACTTGAAGAAGAAAGTTATAAACATACATTAAATTGTGAAGTAAAAAAAACCCAAAAAGGATTAGAAGAAATTTATAAATTAGAGGCATTTAAAAAATTTATTAAAGATTTTGGCAATTTTACTAATCGCCATCTTGAAGAAGTAATTTTATGGGATCGATATTTAAGTTATGCTCAGTTATTTGGTTTAACAAAAGAAATTATGGCAACTGGATATACTAAATTAACTTCTAATAATTCTTTTAAAATAGATGATATTAATAATATAAAATTAAATAATTTACATATATTGCACTGAAAAAAAGTGCC
>CANRDM010000057.1 GCA_947629365.1 uncultured Bacilli bacterium | reverse complement strand
ACTTTCTTAAATAAAGCAAAAGTATTATTAAATGGTAAAGTAACGCGTGCCGCTTGGATTTTATTAGGTAAAGAAGACGTAAATACTGCTGTTGATAGCTGTATTCCATTTATAACTTGGAAATTACAAGATGAAGCTGGTGTGGTGGATTATGAACACTTTACAATTCCTTTTATATTAACAATGGAAAAAGCAACAGATAAAATAAGAAATTTAAAATATAGATACATACCTAGTCAAACAACTATATTCCCAGAAGAAGTTGATAAATATGATACTAGCATTATAAGAGAGCTAGTAAATAATGCCGTTGCACATCAAGATTATAGAGTTTCTGGAAGAGTCAATATTATTGAAATGAAAGACAAGGTTGTAATAGTCAATGAAGGAAGCTTTATACCGCAAAGCGTAGATAATTTAATTATCAATGATGGATATATTCCACCATATTATAGAAATACATATCTAGCTCAAGCAATGGTTAATTTGAATTTAATTGATACAGCTGGAATGGGCATTAAAAGAAGTTTTGAAAAATTAAGAGAAAGATATTTCCCTATGTTAGACTATGATTTTAGTGAAAGTAATAGAGTAAGAGTTACAATATACGGAAAAGTTCTTAATGAAAAATATACAAGTTTGTTATTTGAAAATAAAAATTTAAGTTTAGAAAAAGTTATGCTTTTAGATAGAGTACAGAAAAATATAACTATATCTAAAGAACAATCTGATGTTCTTCGTAAAAGCCATTTAATTGAAGGCAGATATCCTAATGTATATGTTTCAAAAGGTGTTTCTGAAATAGTTGATGATAAAGTATCTTATACTAAAAAATCTGGATTTGATGACCAATATTATAAAGATTTAGTTTTGAAATATATAAATGATTTTGGAAGCATAACTAAAAAAGATTTAGATGAATTGCTAATGGATAAGCTACCAGATAGTTTAAATGAAGAACAGAAAAAAAGAAAAATTAGATATTTAGTAAATGAAATTTTAAATAAAAAAGAACAAAAAATAAAAAATATTGGAACAACTAGATATTCAGTTTGGACTTTAAAAAAACAAAAGTTGAGCCGAAGTTGAGCCGAAAAAAACAAAAGTTGAGCCGAAAGTAACAAATGAAAAAATGTTGAAATATCAACAAATATTGATAGAAGAATTTAAAAATTTAGCCGAAATTAATGTATTAAGCTAATTTTTAAAATATCAGCCACAGAACAATTTTGAAAATTATAGGATAAAACTAAAAGGTTAACTGGAGGTTCATAATGTATTTTAAAGAAGTAAATAAAATATTTAAGTATATTAGCAATATAAAAAATTCAATTATAATAGCATTTCTTATAATTATTATTGATTATTTAAATATTCCAACACAATTTATTGAAAAAGATATGTTTCTAACAATTGCTGTATTCTGTTTTTTAATACTATTAGTTGTATTTGATTTTTTGGTATCAAAGAAATATTCTCTTATTACAGCAAAAAGCATTAATATAATGGATAAAAACATTTTCATTTATATAGTTTCTATATTAATTTATAGTGTATATTTGATTATAGATTTTAAGATATATAAAATAGTTATATTATCCGTACTTTTAGCAATATCTATTGGATTAATTATATGGAGAATTAAATACATAAAATCACTATTAGTAAAACAACATAAAGACAATTCTAACACATATGATTTAAAAGAGTTTTTAGAAGCAGATATTAGTAAATTAGATAACAATAAATTAATATTATTTAACGAAAAAGATGTAAAATATGATTTACTTAGTAGAAATATGTTTATTAGTTATATATCTTCATTAATAAATTATTGTAATCCTCAAGAAAGTTTTGTATTTGCTTTAAATGGTGCTTGGGGTAGTGGAAAGACAACAATATTAAACTTAGCAAAAAATGCTATGAATTCTGATGAAATAATTATAATAGATAACTTTGATCCTTGGAAATATAATGATAATGAAACACTTTTTAGAGGATTTTATGATAGCATAACCAAAAATAAGAATTTTGATTTTGACTATTCTCTTTATAAAAAGTTTTATAACATATATAAAGTACTTATATTAGGAACTGACAATATACTTAATAAAGTAAATTTTGATATGCACTTTACTGATAATAATTATTCGGTGGATGAACTTAAAAATATAATTTCTAGTTATTTAAAAATAAATAACAAAAAAGTAGTATACATTATAGATAATATAGATAGATTAAATAAAGAACAAATATTGACTATATTTAAAACAATTTCTACTTTATTTGATTTTAATAACTTTATTTATTTACTTAGCTTTGATGAAAAGCGAGTAAATAATATTTTTGAAAAAGAATTGAAAATAGATCCGAATTATTTAAACAAGATAATTAATAGTAATATAAATTTGCCTAAAACCAATCCTGATATAATATCAAAAATAGCAGTAGATACAATTATTAAGCTAATTGATTACTATAAGATAAATTTAGATTCTTCTGAAAAAATACGTTTTTTAAAAATGTTTTCTTATTTATCTAAAAAATTTGCGGATATTAGAGAATTGAAAAGATTTTTAAATTATATTTCTGCATATATGCAATCAAACTACTTACAAGAGCAAGTTAATATAGGAGATTTTGTTGTTATTCAACTATTAAAATATATGAATATTAATTTATATGATACAATTTATAAAAATCCCATATTTTTTGTATCAGAAGATGCAAACCTTGCTACTAATTATAATGATGAATATTTTTTTGCGGACAAGTTTAATCAAGTAGCAAAAGAATTTTATAAGGATTTATTTGAAAATAGCCAAAACAAAGAATATAAAAGTATTATATCAATATTATTTCCTTATGTAGATAATTATATAAGAGGATACGAAATTAGAACAACTATTCCATTTAATCACAATCAAGATTTATATAATGATAGTGTTATTAATAAAAGGATTTTTAATGGAAGGTATTTTGAACATTATTTCGAATTAACACATAATGAATATTCTATTTTATTAAAAGATGTAAATGAATTCGTGCAAAATATTAATAATACAAATGACACAAATAAAATAGAGTTATATTTTAAACTTTTATTACTTTCTGATGTTAATAATCAAAGATTTAAACTTGAAATATTAAATAAGTCTTTAGATAAAATTAACAAAGATAGATTAGTATATCTTATAGATATTATATACAATAATATTGATAACATAAACATTAATAGTAATGGAGCAACTATGTTGGGTACAAGAGAAAGATGCATTCTAATAATGTGTGATATTCTTAATATAATAGATATAGAACTAGCCAAAGAGAAAATTGCTTCATTTATTAACAACACCAAATATTTCTATGATATAAATGAATTAATTTATTGGCTAAATCCAGATAAGCAATATCAAAGAAATCTTAATAATGAACTTTATGAAATTGCTAAAAGTAAATTTATAGATAAATTAAACTATATTATAGATAATAGCATAGATGTAATTACAGAAGAATATGGCAAATTTTCGGTTTTAATATTTAAGAAGTATTCTATTGATATACAAAAAATTAAAAAATATATAAATGAAGTATTAACTAAAAATAATGTATTTAGATTTTTACGAAACTTTATTAACGAATGGGTAGGTTCTGGATATTCATATGAGTTTAATGAAGAAGGCTTATATGAACTTATTTCTAAAGAACAAATTAATGTTATAATCAATTCTGTAGACTACGACCTAAACGTTGACCAACAATTGATTTTTGATATTTACAATAAGAAAATAACTAGAAACGATTCATTTGTTAAATCAATTGATTATAAAAATTTATAAAAAAATTATTTTAAATTTGAAATGAACATATTAGTGAAAATTAGATGTTTAAAATGTAATGATATAATCGAATCTAAACATGTACATGATTTACAAAGATGTAGGTGTGGAGCTTGTTTTATTGATGGTGGAGATAAATATACAAGAGTAGGTGGAGATTTAAAATATATAAATTTTGTTCACGAAGATGGTAGAGAAATTCCTTGTTTAAAAGCTTAAAACAATAGTTGATTATCATTTTATGGAATTAATTAATGACAAAATTTAAAATAAGTGATATATTAAAAAAGAATATTGTAAAGGAGTAGAATGTTATGAATAAAGAAAAATATGAAAATTGGGCAAAAGAATTTATGGAATCATGGAAAGATTTAGATTGGAAAAAAACTCTAGATACATTAGACAAAGATGTAAAATATTATGAAAATCCAATTGATGCACCATGTGCAAACTTTGATGAAGTAACAAATTTATGGAATGTAGTGGCTGATAATCAAAAAGATATAAGCTATAAATTTGAAATATTGTCTTTTAATGAGGAAACTTGTATAATAAATTGGCAAATGACTAGGACTATGACTAAAACAGATACAAAACAAGAAATAGATGGTATTTTTCAAGTATCAGTTAACGATGAAGGAAAATGTACATATTTTAAACAATGGAGATTTACAAAATAGAAAGGTGGACTAATAATGAAGTTAGAAAATAGAGTAGCTTTAATTACAGGTTCTTCTTCTGGAATAGGTAAAGCTATTGCTTTATTATTTGCAGAAGAAGGGGCAAACGTAGTAATATGTTCTAATAAATCAAAAGAAGATGGGAACAAAGTATTACAAGAAGTTAAAGAAAAAGGATCTGATGCAATTTATGTTCAAGCAGATTTAACAAAAGAATCTGATATAAAAAATATGTTTAATCAAATTAAGGAAAAGTATGGAAAATTAGACATATTAATTAATAATGCAGGAAGAACTTTCAATATTCCATTTAAAGAGATAACAGAAGAATCTATAACAAGAGATATCAATACTAATTTAACATCTGCTATTCTCTGCTCAAAATATGCAACGGAATTAATGGATAATGAGGGGTGGATTGTAAATACATCTTCTATAAGAGGTATAGATTATTCTGGAAGAGCAGGAATTATTGGATATTGTTCAGCAAAAGCCGGAATTAATAGTTTTACTAAAACTTTAGCAATGGAATTAGCTCCAAAAATATATGTAAATGCTGTAGCACCAGGATTTGTATACACAAATTATATGAACACAGTAACAGATGAAATGAAACAATCGTGGTTAAAAAATATTCCAATTAATAAATTTATAGAGCCGAGAGAAATTGCAGAAGTTTATTTAATGTTGGCTACATCAAAAATATTTACAGGTTCAATTGTTACTCCAGATGGAGGGTATTCATTATTAAACAGATAATTAACAGGAGCATTGTTGCTCCTGTTATGTTATATTATTTTTTTAATATTCAATATTCCAATCATCATCTTTCTTCTTAAATTCATCTATATCAAGTTGTTTTTCAAAATTAAAGTTAGTATATGTTTCTTTTTCAAAATCTCGTATAAGTTCATCTTCGGATGGATATGAAAACTTATTACATATCCATTTAATAAATCTTTTTATTGTTATTTTAAATTTGTCAATGATTTTATTTAATTTTTTGTTTTCTTCTTTCAATTTATGAATTTCTTTTTTATATTGATGTTCCATATCATAAGTTTTACTTTCAAATTTAAGTTCTAGTTCTTTTTCCTTATTTTCCAGTTCTTCTTTAAGTAAACTATTTGAGAGTTTTAGATTTACGTTTTTTTCTGTCATTTTTATATAATCTTCTTTAAAATTTTCAGCAAAATCTACTGTATTTACTTGTTTTGATAATTCCTTGTGTAATGCTTTATTTTCTTCATAAAGTTCTTGTATTAGTTTATCTCTAGGTTTTATAATTGCATTTTCTATTTTTTCATCACGATTAAATATTGCTCTTTTAAATTCTCTAATATTAGGTGTTTTTGGTAATTCTAAAGTTATATTTTCTAATACCTTTTTAGTATTTTCAAAATTAGTTATTTGCTTGTAGTTCTGTATTGTTTCGTTTTTTCTTTTTGTTTCTTCTGCAGGTAATCCTCTTTGTAAGTCAAAACCTTTACTCGTTATATATTCGTGAAAGGCATTTTGTAAGTTTCTATAACTATCTCTACCTTTCCAAAAATCCCTACAACATACTTTATCTATCTCTCTTCCATTTTTATCTTTTGTATGAACTACTGGAATGTAAATTAAATGCATATGTGGTGTAGTTTCATCAAAATGTACTACAGCAGATATTATATTTTTCTCTCCAAGATTTTTATAATTACAAATAAAATTATAACTTTCTTCAAAATATCTTTTAGTTTCTTCCATTCCAATTGTATCAAAGAATTCTTTATCTGATGTAAATATCATTTCACACATTATAATGCTATTACTTCTAATTTGACCTTGTAAATTGTATTTTTCCCTTAGTTTGTCAAATTCTTTTGTGTAACTTAATTCATTTTTCTTAAAATAATAATTAAGGTTCGATTTACTGATATTTATTTCCTTATTTGAATGATTTTTTGCTTTCCTATCATTATGAACACATATTCCTATAGCTTGACTCCTCGTTAACTTTTCATTTCTGACTATTGCATAACTCATTGCTCCTAAGTCCTTTCTTTCTCGAAACAAATTTATTTGTCTAACACACTAGACAAGTTTGCACAGCATATTTTATCTGTAATCGGCAAAGCCTCAACAGCTAAAAAATTGCAAACTTATCTGTGTGCTCTGCGAGGCTTTCCTAAAAATGCCTTAACATTTTTAGGCTATAATTTATAATGAAA
>CANRDM010000056.1 GCA_947629365.1 uncultured Bacilli bacterium | reverse complement strand
GATGAAGATTTAAAAAGTTTTAGTCGTCTTGTATCTTATCTTTATGATATTGATATTAAAGTAAAAGGACTAGAATACACTAGAAGAAAACCAGGGCCAAAAGATAATCAAGATGTTGATGAAATAATTGATCTTTTTATTGATCCAGAATTAGATGAGAATGATGCTTAAATTGCATCATTTTTCTATCTTTATACAATAAATTATGATATAATACCTTTGCTAAAGGAGAGAGTTTTTATGGAATATAATATTGATTATGAAAAAAGATTAATTGATTTACTTGGTTTTACTATTTCCGAAAAAGATAATTCTAATAGATGGTATATAAGTAATGGTATTAATAATGTTGGGTATATTCAATATAAGAAATTAAAATGCAAAAATGAAAAGAAAAATATACCTGCTAAGTATGGTTATCATACGGAAATAGTAACTGATCATTTTAAATTTATTAGAAGTAGACTAGAAAATAATACACCCGCTAATTATGAATTTGAATTTCAAGGAATGAATGTTGATTTAAATTTAAATATTGATTTAGCTTTGGAAAATGTTTGTAGTCTTACAATAAGTAGTAATGAATATGGATATATCTCTTTTGCTTTAAGTGAATATTCCTTAAATTTTGATTATAAAAGACAAACAGATAATTTTAATATTGAAGAGGTTACCCAAATAAGAAGTTATGATAATGATGAAGCAATTATCTATGCTGTTAATTTTACAAATAAAGATGTAGATGTACAATTTGGTACTAAAGGTATAAATAATTATACAATTGAAATTAAAAAAGCAGGAAGTAATACTTTAAAAGTGACTTTACTTACTTTTAAAGACCATAATTTAATAAATAAAGAAGAATTTTTAGTTAAAGGAAATATAAATGAAGCTTTAGAAAAATTAGAACTAGCTAAATTATCACTTATTTATTTAAGAAGTTTTTTAAGAGAAATATTACCTATGAGTGAAGATATTATTTTATATATGTTTAATAATTTAAAAATAGAAAAAGAAAGTTTATTATATATGATAGAAGATGAAGAATTAACAAGAAAGAGAAGTTAATAATAGATTTTAAATAAATTCTTTGCTAAAATAATAACTAGTAAGGCCGTGATAAAATGCTTGTTTATGGAAGAAATGTTTTAAAAGAATTAGATAAAAGTAAGATAAGAAAAATATATGTAAGTAGTAAAGAATTAATACCTTTATTACAAAAAGAAAATTTAAAATATGAATATGTTCCTAAAGAAAGATTAGATCATCTTGTAAGTGGTAATCATCAAGGAATAGTTATGGATATATATGAATATGATTATTATACTTTAAATGATATTGATAGTGATTTTATAGTTATGTTAGATCATTTAGAAGATCCTCATAACTTTGGAGCTATTATTAGAACTTGTGAAGCAGCAGGCATTAAAAATATTATTATTCCGAAAGACAGAAGTATTACAGTTAATGATACAGTTTATAAAGTAAGTGCTGGTGCTACTAGTTATGTTAAAGTAATTATGGTTAGTAATTTAGTTAATGCTATAAATAAGTTAAAAGAGATGGGATATTTTATCTATGCCGCGGATATGGATGGAATAGATTATAAAGAAGTATCTTATAATCAAAAGAAAGCTTTAATTATTGGTAATGAGGGTAAAGGTATAAGTAGATTAGTTAAAGAAAATGCTGATGAAGTAATAAAAATAAATATGAAAGGCCATATAAACAGTTTAAATGCCAGTGTTTCAGCAGGAATACTTATATATGGAATGCTTAGAAATGACTAATGAAGAAATTGAAGAATATTTAAAAGATACTAGTGATGGTGAATTAATAATGCTTTATCGTGATGAAGATGAGAATGCTAAAAATCTTCTATTTTATAAGTATAAATGTATTATTGATATATTAATAAATAAATATAAATTCTATTTAAATAAATTAAATGTTGATTTTCAAGAAATATATAGTGAATGTAATGTTGGTTTTAGTGATGCCTTAAATCATTTTCAAGAAGATAAAGATACATCTCTTCCTACTTTTATTACGCTTTGTGTTGAAAGAAGAATTAAGGGAATTATTAGAAAATATCATCGTCCAAAATATAAAGGTATCAATGATCTTTTTTCCCTTGATATGACAATTTTAGATAATGATGTTACGCTTTTAGATACCATTAGTGATGATTCTAAAAATGATCCATTAAAAAATATTTTAGAAGATGAAAGTTATTCAGAATTAATTAAAATGGTTAAAAATAATTTAACTGAAAATGAATATCAAGTGTTTACACTTTTATATAGAGGAATGTCTCTGCCAGAAATATCTAAAATATTAAAGAAGAATTATAAACAAGTTGATAATACAATTCAAAGAGTAAGATTAAAAATAAAAAAGATACTTTTTCAAGAGAAAAAATAAAAAGTAACAATTCGAATACAAAAGATAGAAATTAAAAATTTATATTTTTTTAATTGGAATGTTGAAAACTAAGAAAAAAAGAAAAAATATGTAAAAGGTTTCAACAAGATGACGTTGAGGTATTTTACAGTAATAATTTATATAAAGAATTAGAAAAAATTAAATCAAAAATAGATAAAATACTTATGGAAAACCGTAAACAATCGCTAACGAAATATAATCTTCAAATAGAGATAAAATTTCAAGAAGAATAAAAAAAAGCAAATGAATTAATTCAAAATTAACTAAAGCAATGAAAGACAAAAAAAGTCGGATGGCAGTTAGGTTAATATTTAAAAACAATAATATCAGATGGATTTTTAGAAGCTTGGAAGTAGCTCAATATTTTGCAAAATAAAACATCAATAAAAAGAAATATAAATTCATATGAGACTATAAAAGACATATTTAATAATGAGATTTTATTCAATTAAAAGAGAGCCTTTTGAAAAAGCCTCGTTTTAGTGTGCCTTAGTCTGAATTGTTACAAATAAAATAGAAAATTTATGTAAATTATTTACAAAATGATTGTGCGTGTGATATAATTTATTCATAATAAGAGGGAGTGGTTATAATGAAAATGTTAACTGCAGAAATTACGAAATTATTGGATAAATTATATAATCTTCGTGGTGAAGATAGTGTGATTCTTTCGAAAATGGAAAAAGAAAAAGAAGCAGCAACTGAGACGAAAGAAAGAACTACTGAAGAAAAAGTTAAACTACAAGAAAAAATTGAAAGTTTAACTGAAGAAGAAAGAGTTTTAGGTGAAGAAGGAGAAAAATTATTAACTGCTTTAAGTCATATTAAAACAGATGATTTTAAGATTGTTTTAGAAAAATTAAAAATTGATTTTAATCCTGATCGCTTAAGTGAAGATGTAAGTCAATTATTGCCTAAAACTATTGATAGAGTTAAGGATGAAACAAATAAAGCTAAGGATGAATTAGTTAAAGTTGAATCAGAAATGAATAGTGCAATTGCTACAATTGAAGAACTTGCTATAAGAAAAGATGAAGCTTTAGAAAATCAAGCACGTTTAAATGAATATTTTGAACTAGCTTTAAATGGGAATATAAATATTACCAGAGATTCTATTACTTCATTACTTGAAAAATTTGATTTTAATGAAGATGAAAGAAGAGAAGCTGCTAAATTAATGATGTTCCCAGAAGATGCTTTATATGATTATGAAGAAAAAATAAAAAATAACGTTCTATCTGGTAAAAGTATCTCTGAAGTTTTGGCGGAAGCTAAAGAAAATATAGTTGAAGAGGTAAAAGAAACTAAATCACCAAAAGATGAATTAATTAGTTTGCTTACGGAACTTGGTTTTGACTACTTAGATTTTACTAGTAATGATTTAGAAAAAGTTTTAGCTAATTATAATGAAAATGATTTAAGAAAAAATGTTTTATATGCTCAAAGTAAAGATTTAAAATTAGATTTATTTATTGATAATGTTGAACTATTATATGATAAAGAATTTGAAGAAAAAGTTAATAAATTAATTGAAGTTGGTAAAGAACCATTTGATATTTATTTAAATCCTAATATATTAATAAAATATAATAAGAATGATTTAGATAATACAATTAATAAATTAATAAATAGTGGTTTAGATCCAAAAAAAGTACCATTAATTGCATATTAGGAGGGATATAATGGAAGACATTAATGATAAATTAGCATTATTTGATTTTAATGATAAAGAACGAAAAAATGCCATTGAAAAGTTTCTTATTGATTTAGTAGTAGTACCTTATGAAGAAATGAAAGATATAGTTAGCTTTTTAAAAAGCAAAGGAGTTTCTATTAATAAAGCTAGAGAATTAAAAATTGTCTGCAATGGGTATAGTGAAATATTAAAAAAATTTAGTATTATAGAAAGTATAAATGAAATCGAAATTTATAGAGAAGATCCTAGTAGAATTAATTTAAATGCTTTAGACATTTTTAAAAAAATAAAATATTGTATTCAAGTAGATAGATCATATAAAAAAGAAGATGGCAGTTATGAAAAATTTCTTTTTAGTGAAGCTGAATGGCAAAAAACATTCAATAAAACTAGTGAAACAGTTGCATTAAGTTCAAATGATCTACCTGAAAGTGTTCTAAGTGAAGACGATTTAGTAACTGTATCACCAAGTAGTTCAAGTGATGATGAAGTAAAAATAATTGATGAAGATATCACTCAACCATTTGCTAAAATAAGAGAAGATTTAGAAGGCTTACGTAGTGAACTTGCTAGTCTTAGCGATTATGAAAATCCAGAATATAGTGATGAAATAAGTTTCTCAGATATTACCCCTGATGTGTATGATACAGAGACAAATAGTTATAGGAGGGCAGCATGAAATTTTTAGAAAAATTTAATTTTAATAAAGAAGACATTGCTGAATTCTTAGATAATTCACCAAAGAAGTTAGTTAATTTAATTAAAACTAATAAAAAACTAGTATGTGAAAATATTGGTTATTTAAAAGATTTAGGAGTTACTAATTATCAACAAATATTTCTTGAATATTATGATATGTTTTTAATGGATCATAGTAATTTTGTAGAAATATTTGCTAAATATGAACCAGAAGATTTAATTGAAAAATTAAAGAAAAATATTAAAATTGTTGAATATTTATAGGATGCGTTAAGCATCTTTTTTAAACAAAAGAAATGGGTGATTAAATGAAAATAGTTATTATTGTCTTAATAAGTTTTCTTTTAACGGGTTGTCAAGAAAGGATATATACAGAAAAAAATGTTAATTATTTTGATATTAGTGATAAAGTACTTGTATATAGTGATGTTAAAATAAATGATATATTAAAAAATAATAGTGAATATAAAATAGTTAGTGATAATTATAAAATTTCAACTAATAAAATAGGTGAAAAAGAGTATAGTATTTATTATATAAAAAATAATAAAAAATATATTTATAAGTTTAAGATTAATGTAGTTGATGAAACGCCACCTTTAGTTTTTAGTGGCACTAATAAAACTGTTAATATTGGCTATGTTGGCGATTTATGTAATTTAATTACATATGGTGATAATTATAGTGGATTAGTAAAATGCTCTATTGAAGGAGATTATGATTTAAATAAAGAAGATACATATAAGTTAAAATATTATTTATCTGATAGTAGTAATAATATAAAAGAAGTAAATGTTACTTTAAATGTTAATGATCCCAGTAATGATTTAAAAAATGATAATACTACTCCTAAAAAAGAAAATACCTTATTTAATGAAGTGATGAAAAGTAAGAAAGATGTTAATAATTCTTTGGGAATAGATGTATCAAAGTGGCAAGGTGATATTGATTTTATTAAAGTTAAAGAATCTGGTGCTAGTTTTGTAATGATTAGAATAGGGAGTCAAGATGGCGTATTAGGAGATCATATTATCGATCCATATTTTAAAGAAAATATTAAGAATGCTAAAAATGCCGGATTAAAAGTAGGGATTTATTTTAACAGTGTTGCAACAAGCGCTAAAGAAGCAAGAGAACAAGCTAAATGGGTAATTAAAACTTTAAATAAAGAAAAAATAGATTTACCAATTGCTTTTGATTGGGAAAATTGGTCGAAATGGAATAGTTTAAAAATAAGTTTTCATACTTTAAATGAAATTGGTAATAGTTTTATTAATACTATTAATGATAATGGTTATAAGGGAATGCTTTATGGTAGTAAATTTTATTTAGAAACATTATGGGATGATTATGATTTAGTTTGGCTTGCTAACTATACTGAAAAAACCAGTTATAAAGGAAAATATTTAATGTGGCAAATGGCTAATAATGGAAAGATTGAAGGTATAAAAGGGAATGTTGATATTGACATTTTATATGAATAAATGTCAACTTTTACCTTTTTTATTTTATAAAAAAATTTAACTTTGGTATAATAATATTTAGGAGGATTATATATGAAGTGTGTAGCAATTAAAGGGGTTAGAGAATTTGAAATTAAAGATGTTCCAGAAATGCAAAAAGAAGAAGGAAAAGTTTTAATAAAGGTTCATAAAACAGGTATTTGTGGTTCTGATTTACATTATTTTGAACTTGGTGGACCAGTGGGTCTTGTTATGGGTCACGAATATTCTGGTGTTGTAGTAGATAATGGGGGAAGAGAGGATTTAGCCGTTGGTGATCGAGTAACAGCTTTACCTATATCTCCTTGTGGCCATTGTGAGGCTTGTCTATCTGGTAATATTCATTATTGTAAAGAAACTTGGGCTTACGCTAGTGGTTTATCTTTAGAAAATCCTGGTGGCCTTGAACCAATGCTTAAAGTTCGAAGTGATATGGTTTTTAAACTACCTGATAGTGTTAGTGATGAAGAAGGAGCTTTAGTGGAACCAACAGCGGTAGGTTATCACGCTATTAACTTAGCTGATATTGATGTTGGTGACGATGTTTTAGTAGTTGGGGCTGGTATTATTGGTTTAATGTGTGCAATGTTTGCTAAAAAAAGTGGAGCCAGTAATGTGGTTATTTCGGAAACCAATGAGAAAAGAGGAGAAGCTGCCGTTAAACTTGGAGTAGCTGATAAATGGATTAATGCTAAAGATGAAAAAGTGATGAAAGAATATACTAGTCACTTTGATAAAGTTTTGGAATGTTGTGGTAATAGTCCTGCCGTTAATAGTGCTTTAAGTCTAGTTAAAGAAGGCGGTAAAGTTATTTTAGTTGGGGTATCAATGTTACCAATTAACTTTAATAGTATTGATGCCGTTATGAAAGAAGTAACTATTATCGGTGCCATTGCTTATAAAAAAGAAGAATTTGCTAAGTGTATTAGTATGATTGCTAATAAAGAGATTGAAGTTTTAAAATTTGTTTCTAAAACGGTTACTTTAGAAGATGTTCAAAGTTGTTATGAAGAACTTACAAGCGGGACATCTAATTCAATTAAAATATTAGTTGATCCAAATAAATAATTTTATATATTGTATTTTAT
>CANRDM010000055.1 GCA_947629365.1 uncultured Bacilli bacterium | reverse complement strand
ATATCTATTTCTTTTAAACATCTATTCTTTTTAACTATTAATGTTACTGGTACTTTAATATTTCTTATTATATCTAAGACTATTTTATCAGCATAACCATCTATTATTATTAATTCTTCCTTGGCCATCTTAAATATATCTACTATTTTTGAGTAAGCATCATATATTTGCCCTTGAAAATAGATTTCACTATTCTTTTTTTCTTCTCTAAAACTATTAAACGATTCTCGTAATAATTTAATATCTTCGGTATTTTTAAATACCTGATTATAAATATTTCTTTGTTCTAATAATTCTCTTGAAAGATATTTACGCATTAGGACAAAAGCATCCATAATTGCTACACTGACTTCATCTGCTACATTGGTATTTAAAACGGTTGAAAGCATTGCCACACCTTCTTCTGTAAAGACGTATGGTAAGTACTTAGAATATTGTCCTCTTTTTATGTCTAAGGTCACAAATTGTGACCTTAGACATTCATTATATTCATTTTTTGTTAGTTGAAACATAAACCTTTCTGGAAATCTTTTGATGTTTCTTTTGGCTGCTTGGTTAATCTCTTTGGTACCATTTTTACAGTTGTAAAGAATGGCTAAATCACTGTCTAACATTACTTGAACTCCTCTTATTTCATAAATTAAATTGGTTATTTTTTGCCCATTATATGGGACAATTTCGGTATTTTCTACTTTATCTATTTCATTTTCATTCTTTAGCCATTCGATAAATTTTTCTTTCTTTTTACTAGGAATATAATTTATTAATTCTATTAAATTTTCGCTATCTATGACATCCGTTAGATAACTTTTTCCATCGATGGATTGCATTTTCAGTTGTCCGATTTTACCGGACAACTGACTGTCATTTTTTACTAATTCTGACTTTAGATCATTCCAATATTTTCTTGATCTTTCACTTTCTGTTAAGATGCTTATTACATCTACAATACTGTAATAAACTACGTTATCTATAGTAATATATCTTATTTTTTTATTTTCATATTCTTTAATAATTGTTTCATTTTCCATTAATTAAACCCACCTTCATAATTATTAATTTCATTTCAAAGCGTTACAATTTGTAACGGTTTCAAATTATCTTTTAATTCATTAGTTAAAACAATTTTGGTATTAATTTATACTTTATTCTCTGATAAACTCATCATACTACTGCGAACATATATTTGTCAATAACTATTTTGATATTTTTTGGAAAATTTTTTAAACATAATAAAAACCTCGCTTTTATTTAAGAAAACGAGGCTTAATTATAAATATTAATTATTAATTAGTTTATCTTCTTTGATAAGTCTATCAATATTTAAATAATTATACTTTTCATAATTACTTTTAGCAATTATCTCATTAGCATTATAAACATTTTTAAATTTCAAATAATTTTCTAAAGTTGCATAATCTAAATTATCAAATTTTATATAATCATCAACTAAATCTTCAATTTCATTATTTATACGATTACTATCTTGATTATCAAAACCAATTTTATTATTCTTAACAACATCATCAGTAATAAAGATAAAGGTATTATTAAAATAAATTGTATCTCCTTTATTATCAGTTATATATCCTTCTTTTAATATTTCTTTAATTAATTCTTTAATATTTTGATGAGCTTCATTATAATTATCAAATAAGACTATATTAAAATTATTGTTTTTTACTTTAGTAAACAAATGATCATCATTATAGCCAACATAACCTTGAGTAGTACCCACTAACTTGCTAATATCATAACTAGACTTATATTCTTTTAAATCAACCCGGATAAAATTAGCATTTGGAATACCTTCCGCATATTTTTTTACTATTGTACTTTTGCCTACTCCTACAGGGCCTTCTAAATAAATTTTTAAAAAACCTTTCTTAGCCAGCAAATTATCTTTAATTAAACTATTTATTTTCTTCACATATTTACTAACATTATATAATGAATTATTTATACTATCTTCTATATTATTTAAAAAATCCATTTTTTCTTTTGTAAAAATCATACCGGTTTTATTTTCTAAGACTTTGATAACATCTTTTTCTCTTACCACTAATTTTTTATTTTTACTAAAGTTTTTGAGTTTTTTATTAATTACCAATTCTTCACTATAAGTTGAAAGTGCATTATCATAATCATTATGTTTTACATATTCATTCTTTTGCTTTTTTAATTCTTCAATTTTTTGATATAATCTTTTCTTTTCTTCATTATTACTATACTCATTTTTAACTTTTGAACATACAGAATCTAAAAAATCAATGGCCTTATCAGGATATTTTTTGTTTTTAATAAAAGTATCAGTATATAAAATAACAGAATCAATAATATTTTCCGGAATAATAACATTATGATGTTGTTCATACTCGCATTTTACTTTATTTAAAATAACTTTAGTTTCTTTTTGATTAGATTCGTGAATATTTATTACTTCAAAACGCCGCATTAAGGCCTTATCACCGGAAAAAAATTTATTAAATTCTTCACAAGTTGTGGCCCCGATACATTTAATTTTGCCTCTAGCTAAAGCGGGTTTAAAAATATCACCGGCAGTAATTGCCCCTTCTGCTCCTCCCGCACTTACCATTGCGTGAATCTCATCAATAAATAAAATTATTTTATCTTCAGTTTCTAATTCTTTAATAATTTTAGTTAACTTTTCTTCAAATTCACCACGATATTTAGTACCTGATACTAAAGATCCCATTTCTAAAGATACTACTTTAGCATCAAATAAACTATCGGGGACTTCTCTTCTTTTAATTCTTCTAACTAATTCTTCTACGATAGCGGTTTTACCTACACCAGCATCACCAATTAGAAGAGGATTATTTTTCTTTTTTCTTAAAAGAGTTTCAATAATTAAATCGATTTCTTTATCTCTACCTACAACTATTTCATTATCATTTACTATATCATTTAAAATATTACCTGTTTGATATATTTCTAATTTTTTATTAACTAGTTTGTTATTTTTATTTAAATTTTCATATATTTCATCAATATCTATACCCATTCCTACTAAAAGACGAATAGCTATTCCCTCGCCTTCTTCTAAAATTGAAATAACTAAATGTTTAGCAGTGACTACTCCATTATTATTTTCTTTAGCATTCTCAAGGGCGTTGTTAATTACTCTTTTTAGCATTGGAGTATATAAATTTATATCGCTTCCTTTAGTGGCATTTCCAACCACTAAAACTAATTCTTTTTTAAAATTTTCATAAGTTAAGCCATATTCTTTTAAATAAAGACTCATTTCTTTATCTGTTGAAAGAATAGCTAAAAGCAAATGCTCAGTTCCTACATAAGGATGATGTAACTCACATCTTATTTCTTCGGCTTTTTTAAAAATATTAGATCCTACTACACCAAAATTATTAAACATATTATTCTCCCTTACTATTCTATGTAAATTATGAAAAAATTAGAAAATATTTATGCAAAATCTCTAGAGATTTGACAAAAAATCGTTCATTTTGGCTAAAAAATTTCCAAATTTAAAAGGAAATCAAAGAAAAAACGCGATATATATTAGTAGAAGGAGGAAAAAATATGAAAAAAAATTTTGTATTTTTTGTTTTAATTTTTGTTGTATTTTTATGTGGGATAAAAAATATTTATGCCCATAAAGTTGATGAGGAGTTTACTGAATACTACTTCTACCGACGAGGTGGGGGAGAAAGAGATCATTCAGGACTACTTTACACCTATTCAATTGATGGTAATACAACCTATTGTATTGAACCTGGTGTGACAATTAAAGAAGATATAGAATATAGTGAATCATCTCAAATACCTTATGATATATCTTTAGTTGAAGAAATTGGGAAAATTGGCTATTATGGATACGATTATCCTGGTCATCAAACTTTGCGATACCAAATGGCTACTCAGCTACTTATTTGGGAAAAAGTTGGTGGTCAACAAAATGAAGTATGGACTGAAGCTGAAGGTGGAGGTAGCAAGCTTGATTTATCTACGGAAAGAAATGAGATTATGCGGCTTGTTAATAATCACAATAATGTTCCATCTTTCAGTCAAGAAAGTAAAACAACTAGTGTTGGTCAAGAAATAATTTTTACAGATGACAGTAATATCTTAAGTGAATTTGAAATTGCTAGTTATCAAGGGGCAACAACCTATATTGAAGGAAATGAGTTACATATTACCCCTACTGTGGCAGGTGAAGGAATGGTAACTATTAAAAGAAAGAATTATACTAATAAAGAAACTAGGTATTTTTACGCTACCGATAGTCAAAAACAAGCCTATTTTGGTATGCCAGTATTAGTCAGTGCAGTCGTATTTTACAATGCGATTGATGCTAAAGTTGAAATTACCAAGGTTGATGAAAATAATCAAAAATTAGAAGGTGCTGTTTTTGAAGTATATAATGATAAAGATACTAAAGTCTGCTCTTTTACCACTGATAGTAATGGTTATGGTAAATGTGGTGGTTTATCTTATGGTAAGTATAAAATCAAAGAAGTAACTCCACCAAAAGGATATCTTAAAGATAATAATATATATGAATTTGAATTGAGTGCGGAAAATGATACTGCTACTTATACATTTCATAATAATATTATTAAAGGCTATATAGCTATTCAAAAGAATGATTTAGATAATAATAGTAAAATTCCTTCTGGTTTAGGTTCTTTAAAAGGAGCCGTTTATGGTATTTATGATTTAAAGGGTAAACTTATAACTAGTATTACTACCAATGATAATGGTTATGCTAAATCAGATTTACTTCCCTATGGGGACTATGTTATTAAAGAGATTACCCCATCAAAAGGATATTTATTAGATACTAAAGAATATAAAGTATCTATTAAAGAAAACAATGAAGTATTATTAGTGACTTCAAAAGAAAAAATTATTGAAGGTTATATTGAAATTAAAAAGGTAGATTATGATACTAATAAAAATATGGCTCAAGGTGGAGCTTCTTTAGAGGGTGCAATATATGGAATTTACAATAAAAATAATGAATTAGTTGATAAGATTATTACTGATAGTAATGGTTATGCCAAATCTAAATTACTTCCATATGATAATTACACGGTGAAAGAAATTACACCATCTGAAGGTTACCTTCTAGATACTAAGGAATATAAAGTAACTGTTAAAGAAAATAACGAAGTCTTGTTAGTTACTTCAAAAGAAAAAGTTATTGAAGGATACATTGAGATTAAAAAAATTGATTATGATACTAATAAGAATATACCAAGAGGGGATGCTTCTCTAGAAGGAGCTATTTATGAAATATATAATGAAAATAATGAAGTAGTTGATGAACTAATCACTAATAGTAATGGTTATGCTAAGTCTAAATTATTACCTTATGGTAACTATACTGTTAAAGAAAAGAAAGCATCATTAGGTTATAAATTGGATAAAGAAAAATACCACGTATCTATTAAAAATAATAAAGAAGTTATTACTATTACTTCTAAAGAAGAAGTTAGAAAATATGATTTTACTTTAATAAAAACAATGACCGATGGTAAAAGTGGCGTGGTTGAAACTGAACCAAATGCGGAATTTGATGTATTTTTAAAAAGAAATCATCAATATGTCGGCAAATTAATCACTGATCTTAATGGAAAAGCTGTTATCAATCTTCCTTATGGAACTTATGAAGTTTGTCAAACTAAAGGCAATAAATATACTAACTATGCAGCGTGTTTTGATGTTAATATTAAAACTAGAAAAGTTGAAAAAGTTATCAATAATGAGCCAATTAAAGCTTACTTAAAAGTAATAAAAATTGATGCAGAAAGTAAAAATAATATTCCTTTAAAAGATATTAAATTTAAAATAAAGGATATAGATACTAATAAATATGTTTGTCAGAATATGACCTACCCCAATAATCAAAAAATTTGTGAATTCAAAACAAACGAAAATGGTATTTTAATTACACCAGAAAGTTTACCGGGGGGTCATTATGAATTAGAAGAAGTTAAAGAAAAGATTAATGGGTATCTTTGGAATGATGAAGTTATTAAATTTGAAATAAGTAGAGATACTACTTTTACAAATGATGAAGATTTAGGCCTTATTTACGAAATTAAATTTGCTAATCAACCTGTAAAAGGGATGGTCAATGTCAATAAAATTGGTGAACAATTGAAAATTGAAAATAATACTTTTCTTTACGAAGAAATACCTTTAGATAATATTTCATATGAATTATACGCTAATGAAAATATTTATGCTGGTGATGGTAAATTAATTTATCAAAAGGGAGAATTAATTGGTAAATATACAACTAAAGATGGTAAATTTAGTATTACCGATTTATATTTAGGGAAATACTACTTAGTAGAGACAAATACTTTAGATGGTTATGTTTTAGATGAAGAAAAACATTATTTTAATTTAGAATATGTAGATGAAAACACCGAAGTTGTTACCATTAATTTAACTTTCAAAAATTATTTAGAAAAAGGTAAACTAATCTTTAATAAAAAAGATAATGAAAATCATTTTTTACCTAATGCTAAAATAGCTATTTATAATTATGAAGATGAAGAAAACAATGCTAGATTAGTTTTTGAAGGATTTACAAATGAATTAGGTAGTATAACTATTGATAATTTATTTATTGGTAAATACTATTTAATAGAAGAAGAAGCACCCGAAGGCTACTCATTAAACAATACTAAACTATATTTTGAAATTGTTAATAATGGAGATATTAAAGAATTGGAATTAATAAATGAACCAGTTAAAACAGAAGATTTTACCTTTGATGTACCAAATACTTATGATAATGGTTATATAATTAATTTATTGATGGCAATTGCTTTCATCCTTACTTACATTTATTATGACAAAAAAATTAAAAATTAGGATACTTATTATTGCTTTAATATTTTTGATTATCTATTATTTATCTATCTTTTTCAATCAAAAATATGAACATTACTTAATTAAGAATTATTTAGAAAATAAAGAAACAGATATTAAAGATAGTAATATTACTAATGAGGATAATTATTTAGGAATTTTGATAATTTCCAAAATTAATTTAGAAAAAGGTTTTTATAATATAAATAGTAAAAAAAATAATGTTAATAAAAACATTCAAGTCTTAAAGAACTCTTCTTTTCCTAATGAAGATAATGGCATACTTGCTATTGCTTCTCATTCTGGAAATGGAAAAAATGCCTATTTTAAAAATCTGCATAAATTAAAATTACAGGATGAGATATATATTAATTTAAATAATATAGTTTATACTTATGAAGTAATTAATATTTATGAAGCAGTTAAAAATGGTAAAATAAACATATCTAAAGAATATAATAATTGTTTAGTATTAACTACTTGTAGTTACAAAAAGAACACTCAGCTTATAGTTATTGCCAAATTATTAACTAAAGAGGCTGTCGCGAAATTAAATGATTAATTTCAAACAGCTTTTTTTATGTAAAAAATAGAAAAGCCCTGATTTTA
>CANRDM010000054.1 GCA_947629365.1 uncultured Bacilli bacterium | reverse complement strand
AAAGTAAGAGATCAAATAGAAAGAGAAATGGATGCCAAAATATTATATAAAAACGGATTAAAATATGCTAGAGAAGATGGTTATGACGATGGCTATGATAATGGTGCTGCAGAAACAAAAATATCTATAGTTAAAACAATGTTTCAAAAAGGAAATTTATCAATAAAAGAAATAGCCGAATTAACTAACTTAGAAGAAGATGAAGTGTTAAAAATCCAAGAAAATCTTATAAAAGAAAAACAATAATTTTTTTACTGCTTAGTATCTAATAAAGAAAAATTAGAAAAGTTAGGTATGAAAGATAGTATAATAAGGGAAGTGGGAAATAAAGTGTTTGAATTAAATGATGATGAGAAAGTAAGAGATCAAATAGAAAGAGAAATAGATGCCAAAATATTATATAAAAAAGGATTAGAATATGCTAGAGAAGATGGTTATGATGATGGCTATAATAAAGGCTATAATAAAGGCATAAAAGAGGGCTATGAAGAAGTCAAAATATCTATAGTTAAAAATTTACTACAAATTGGTTCACTATCTATAAAAGAAATAGCCGAATTAACTAACCTAGAAGAAGATGAAGTATTAGAAATTCAAAAAACATTAGATTAGTATTTATTTGGAAGGAGACTCTTAAATTGGAAATAATTTATGATAAACTAGTAAGAGATAATATCCCTGAAATAATCAAAAATGATGGTGAAATACCTATTACAAGAATATTAGATGATGAAGAATATTTTGAATACTTATTAAAAAAAGATGGGGAAGAATTAGAAGAAGTAAGAAATGCTGATAGTAAAGAAAATGTTAAAAAAGAACTAGCAGATAAATTAGAATTAATTATCACAATGGCTAATTTTTATGGTTTTAATCTAGATGATATTATTGTAGAGGCAGATAAAAAAAGAGAGAAAAATGGTGCTTTTAATAAAAGAATCCTTTTAATAAAAACAATTAAAAAAGATTAGTATATTTTTTCTAAATTAAGACATCTTAATTTTGAGGAGTAAACAATGAATTATGATGTTTTATATGAAATATTAGATTATACTAAATTAAATAAAAGATTAGATGAAATAGTTAATAATAAAGAAAATATTTTTAAAGTGACTATTCATAAACCTCTTGGTTATAGTTCTTGTGGATTTGCAATTAATCATTATAGTATTGGCAAGGGTTTAAAGCATATTGTTTATTTTGCTGGCTGTCACGGTAATGAAATTATTGGGGTAGATTTTATCATTAAATTAATGCATAATTTAGCTTTAGGTAAGGGCAGCTTTAAAGATTTTCAAGAAGATACTTACACAATTGATTTTATTCCCCTTCTAAATCCGGAAGGTTATTATACAACAATATATGGAATACTTAGTTTTATTAAAGATTTAAATAATCAAGAATTAGAAAGATTCTGTTATAACTATTATAATTATTACAAAGAAGATGATAAAGTAATTAATAATGTTAATAATTTAATAAAAGATATTTGTAAAATATTTAATTTATTAGAAGATAGTAATAATATTATTAATAAATTTTGGTATTATTATCATAATTATGAATACTTAACTAATACCAATTTTATTAATTATTTTAAATTATATAATATAGATATTGATAAGTCACAAATGTTAATAGATGATTTAATTATTAAGTATTTTCCAAATAAAGCAATTAATCTTTTAAAAAAACATCAAAAAATATTTGCTAAAGTAAATTTAGAATGTATTCCTTTAATTAGTGAATGTCATCAAAAATTAGTTAATAAATTATCTTATATATATAAAGATGGTTTATTTCCTTTAAGTACTTTATGTAATTTTTATGCTAATAGTAATGGCGTAAATTTAAATGATAATAATCCTTACTATTATGATATTTTTAAAAAAAGAATAGAAAACGAAAAAGAGATATATGCTAGGGGAAGAGAATGCAATATATTAATTTCTACTTTGGGTCCAATTGGAACACCTAATTATGATATGAATAATCCTTTTAAATATGAGAACGAAAATGCATCTTTATTAAATTTTTTAAAAGAATTAAAAAATAGTAATAAATATTTTATGTTATTTAATTGTCACTCATCTGGTGGTTTAATTTATGCAATTCCAATTTTTAATCAAGAGTATAAAGATAATAATTTAAAAGTAGCTAATCTTTATATAAATAAAGTAAATGAAGTATATCAAAATTTATTACAAGAAAATATTACTTACAATATAATGAAAGAGGGAAGTAAAATAACTGGAATAGGGGATTTATTAAGAGAAGAATATCCTTATGCTTTTTTATTAGAACTATCTAAAATGGGTGGTAATCCCTTAGGGCCTTACGGTGATATAAATAATTATAATTTAACAATGATTTGTAATATGGAAGCTTTAATGTCTTTATTAAATATGTTTAAATAAACGTCCCTTGCAATTTGCTCTTGAGTAGCATATAATTAAAATGTGATTAATATGGATGTTTACAAGTATTTAATAAATGCTAAGAGATATGATTATAAATGTTTTGATGAATTAAAAAGATTATTAAAAGATGATAAATTTAAAGAAGTTATTTTAAAGGGAATTGCCGAAAATAAAATAACTGGTTTTTCTGATGAATTATGGGAGAGTATTCAAAAGCAAAATATTAGAGGAATTGATTCTTTTGAGAGTGTTTTTCGAGATGGCGCTAATATAGGATATTGTACAGTGGCCTCTAAACAATTAAGTTATTCTTTACCATATTGTTTTTTGTGTGGAGGAATTCTTCCTATATTAAAAGGAACAAGAAATTGTCCTGATGGTAGTCATACTTGGATTTCTTATAATAAAAAAATAATTGATACGACATTAATGTTAATAATTGATGAAGATTATAGTAGTAATATTGGGTATATTGAAGAAAATAGATATGATCCAAGTATTGATGATATTTATGTAGCAACCAAAGAATTTACTAATGATTCTAATTTAAAGAGGTAACTATGGCTAAAAGACGGAAACAAAGTTCTAAAAGTTTAGTAATTACCTTAATATTAGTTTTATTAATAACTATTTATTATAACTTTGAATCAGAAATAAAAATCTTTATATATAAAACTTTTTTTAACTATCCAACATATACTATAGGTGATATTCCTAAATATGAGGGAAAAGATTATATATATATTAATGATAATATACCAGAATTTACTGATGCAGATAAAAAACTTGAATCATTTGAACAATATAGTAAATTAGATTTTTTAGGAAGATGTGGAGTAGCTTATGCTAATATTGGAATTGATTTAATGCCTCAAAGTGATAGAGAAGATATAAGTAGTATTACTCCATCAGGATATATTCAAGCATCATATGAAGAAGTAGATGGTAAGTATTTATATAATCGTTGTCATTTAATTGGTTTTCAATTAACGGGTGAGAATGATAATCCTAAAAATTTAATTACTTGTACTAGTCATATGAATAAAGAAGTAATGCTTACTTTTGAAAATAAAGTAGCAGATTATATTAAGAGAACTAGAAATCACGTTTTGTATCGAGTTACCCCAATATTTGAAGAAGCTAATCTGGTAGCAACAGGGGTGCAAATGGAAGCATTATCAGTTGAAGATAATGGGTTAGGAATTAAATTTAATGTCTTTATTTATAATAACGAAGAAGGTATTAATATTAATTATGCTAATGGAGAAAGTACTCTTGCTTAAAATTCATCTTATTTTCACAAAATAGGAGTATATTTACTTTTGATTGCAATATTATTTAATTGCTGGTAAAATCATTAAAGTGAAAGGTTGATTTAAAATGTTTAAATTATTAAAAAAATTAGGAAAGAAACAATTTTTTTATGCTTTAATTTGTGTTGTTTTTATTTCTGTTAATGTTTATTTAGAATTAAAAATACCCGATTATATGTCAGAAATTACTATTTTAGTTCAAACAGAAGGTAGTAGTATCACAGATATTTTAAGAAATGGTGGTTATATGCTGCTTTGTGCTTTAGGTTCTTTAATTGCCTCTTTTGTTGTTGGGTATTTTGCAGCAACCGTAGCGGCTTATTTTGGAAAAATTACGAGATTTAATATTTTTTCTAAGATATCATCATTTGGAATGGAAGAAATGAAAGAATTTCAAACAAGTTCTTTGATTACTAGAACCACTAATGATGTTACGCAAATTCAAATGCTTATTGGAATGGGACTTCAAGCAATTATTAAAGCTCCGATAATGGCTACTTGGGCTATTTTGAAAATAATGGGTAAGAACTTAACTTGGAGTATGGCGACTTTAGTCGCAGTCATTATATTATTAATAACTATTATTACTTTAATGATTAGAGTATTTCCTAAATTTAAGTTAGTGCAAAAATTAACTGATAATTTAAATAGAATTACCAGAGAAAATTTAGTGGGTGTTAGAGTCATAAGAGCTTTTAATGCTGAAGATTATCAACAAGAAAAGTTTGAAAAAGCTAATGAAGAATTAAAAAATTTACAATTATTTAATCAAAAAAATATGGGTTTATTAAGTCCTGTTATGTCACTTGTTATGAGTGGACTATCTTTGTCGATTTATTTAATTGGAGCAGTCCTTATTAATAAAGCAGGTTTAGTAGATAAAATATCTTTATTTGGTGATATGGTTGTTTTTTCATCTTATGCTATGCAAGTATTAATGTCATTTATGATGTTAATAATGATCTTTATGTTATATCCAAGAGCAGCTGTATCTGCTAAAAGAATATTAGAAGTATTAGAAAAAGATGTTACTATTAAAGATGGTAATGTAAATAAAGGGAGTGAAGTAGGAACAGTTGAATTTAAAAATGTTTCATTCAAATATCCTGATGCCGATGAATATATATTAGATAATATTTCTTTTAAAGCTTTAAAGGGAGAAACTGTGGCCTTTATTGGTTCAACTGGCAGTGGTAAATCAACTCTTATTAATTTAGTGCCAAGATTTTATGATGCAAGTGAAGGTGAAGTCTTAGTTGATGGCGTAAATGTCAAAGATTATAAGTTAGAAACTCTTAATAATATTATTGGTTATGTTCCGCAAAAAGCTGTTATATTTAGAGGAACTATTAAAGATAATGTTTCTTATGGTAAATCTTTAAAGAAAATAACAATGGATAAAATAAAAGAAGCGATTAAAGTAGCAGAGGGTGAAGATTTTGTTTTAAAATTACCTAATACTTATGAAGCAGAAACTGCTCAAAGTGGAACTAATTTATCTGGGGGTCAAAAACAAAGAATAGCTATAGCTAGAGCCATTGCTAAAGATCCAGAAATATATATTTTTGATGATTCTTTTTCTGCCCTTGATTATAAGACTGATTTTAATTTAAGAAAGAATTTAAAAAAATATACTAAAGACGCTACTAATTTAATTGTAGCTCAAAGAATTGGAACAATTAAAAATGCTGATAAAATATTAGTTCTTGATGAGGGTAAATTAGTAGGAGTAGGCAAGCATGAAGAATTACTTAAGAATTGTAGGGTTTATCGGGAAATTGCTGAGTCACAATTATCACCTAGTGAGATAGAAAAAGATTTAGGGGGTGAATTATAATGCATCCAGGTAGAAGAAGAATGAATGATAATGATAAAGCTAAAGATTTTAAAAAATCAATTAAAAGTTTAATTGTTTATTGTAGGCCTTATTTAGTTCCAATATTAGTAGCTATTATTCTAGCTATTGTAAGTTCTATTTTATCAATTATTGGTCCAGATAAATTAAGAAGTATTACTAATACGATAACTGAGGGATTACTTTCTGGTATTGATATGGATAAAATTAAAAGTATTGCTTTATTTTTAATTATTATCTATTTAATAAGTGCTATATTTGGTTATATTGAACAATATATAATGGCTGTTGTTACTAATAAATTTTCTAAACAATTAAGAAAAGAAATAACTATTAAAATAAATAATTTACCTCTTAAATATTTTGATAAAAATAGTTATGGAGATATATTATCAAGAGTTACTAATGATGTGGATACATTATCAATGACTTTAAATCAAAGTTTAGGTAATTTAGTAAGTTCAATAACCCTTTTAATTGGCTCTGTTATAATGATGATAGTAACTAATGGTATAATGGCTTTAACTGCTATATTATCTAGCATTATTGGTTTTTTCTTTATGTTTCAAGTTATTAGTAAATCCCAAAAATATTTTTCTAGATTACAAGATGAAATTGGGGAACTTAATGGACATATTGAAGAAATGTATTCTGGTCATAATGTTATGATTGCTTATAATGGCGTAGATGATGCCAATAAAAAATTTGCTAGTATTAATGATAATATTTATAATGATGTTAGAAAAGGACAATTTTTATCCGGATTAATGCATCCATTTATGGGCTTTATTGGTAATTTTGGCTATGTTTGTGTTTGTATAGTCGGTGCTATTTTAACAATGAATAATTCAATTGATTTTGGTGTAATTGTAGCATTTATGTTATATGTTAGATTATTTACTCAACCTCTTTCTCAAATTGCGCAAGCAATGTCTAGCTTACAGTCTTGTGCTGCTGCATCAGAAAGAGTATTTGAATTCTTAGATGAAGAAGAAATGCCTAATGAAGATAATATAACTAAAACTCTTTTAAGAAAAGATGTTGTTGGTTCAATGGAATTTAAAAATGTTAAATTTGGTTATGATGAAGATAAATTAATTATTAAGAATTTTAATGTTAAAGTAAATCCGGGCGATAAAATAGCTATCGTTGGACCAACTGGTGCTGGTAAAACAACGATTGTTAATTTATTAATGAAATTTTATGATATTAAAGATGGTGATATTTTAATTGATGGTATATCTACTAAAGAATTAACAAGAAAAAATATTCACGATTTATTTATAATGGTTTTACAAGATACTTGGGTATTTGAAGGAAGTATTAAAGAAAATATCCGTTATAATAAAAATAATGTAACAGATAAACAAATTGAAGATGTTTGTAAAGTAGTGGGATTACATCATTATATTAAATCACTACCTGATGGTTATAATACAGTTCTTTATGATAATGATACTCTATCTTCTGGCCAAAAACAATTATTAACTATAGCTAGAGGTATGATTGAAGATGCCCCATTCTTAATTTTAGATGAAGCAACATCTAGTGTAGATACTAGAACTGAAGAATTAGTTCAAAAAGCGATGGATAAATTAACTGAGGGTAGGACATCATTTATAATTGCCCATCGGTTATCGACAATTAAAAATGCAAATTTAATATTAATGATGCAAGAAGGTAATATCGTGGAGATGGGAACTCACGAAGAATTATTAAAATTACGAGGTAAATATGCTGAACTTTATAATAGTCAATTTGAAAAAATGGAAGATTAATTATTAACCTTCCATTTTTTCATATTCTTTATCTTTTTTATTTTCTTTAGACTCAAACTCTTCTATTCTTTTATCTATTATAAACTCAATCTCTTTGTTCATACTTCGCTTATTTATCTTAGCGATTTCTTTTAATTTTTCCCAAGACTCTTCATTAACTCTTATCGTACAAGTAATTATACTTACCATTT
>CANRDM010000053.1 GCA_947629365.1 uncultured Bacilli bacterium | reverse complement strand
ATAATTTTATAGTATTATTTTGTAAGTCATTAGAAATTTTAAAAAGGAGAGATTTTTGTGAAAAAAGAAGATTTTTTCGAACTAACTGCTGAAGGTTATTTAGAGTTAGAGACTGAGTTAAATGAATTAAAAAATGTTAAAAGACAAGAAGTAATCGTGGCTTTAAAAGAAGCAAGAGCAATGGGTGATTTATCTGAAAATGCTGATTATGATGCTGCTCGTAATGATCAAGCCCAAATTGAAGCAAGAATAAAAGAATTAGAATATAAATTAGAACATAGTAAAATTGTTGATACATCTAAAAAAGGCCATAATATTGGCATTGGTTCAATTGTTACTATTAAAGATGAAGATGATGAAGAAGAGGAATATAAAATAGTTTCTTCTGTTGAATCTGATCCATTTAATAATAAGATATCTATTGAATCTCCAATTGGCTTAGCTTTAAAGGGCCATAAAACTGGTGATGAAGTTTTAGTGGAAAGCCCAAATGGCGGTTATAAAGTTAAAATATTAAACGTTGTATAGAACATAGTAATATGTTCTTTTTAAATAATTTATAATGTTGCTAGTATCAACATAATATGTTGATTTAAAATTTTGGCAATGTTATAATGTAAATAGATGGAAAGGAAGTGGTCAAATGGCTAGTTATACAACCACATTAAATGTTAATGTTGATGCTAAAACTAAAGAAGAAGCCACCAGAATATTAAAAGAATTAGGTCTTAATATGACAACTGCCGTTAATATGTTTTTAGCCCAAATTGTGAGAAGAGACGGAATTCCTTTTGAAGTAGTAAATAATAAACCAAGTAGAGAAGTAATTAAAGCTTTAAAGGAAGCAGATAAAATCGAAAAAGAAATCAAAGCAAATAAAAGAAAAGGCTACCGAAATACAAAGGAAATGTTAGATTCAATTTTAAATGATTGATTTATTAGAAGATACAAAATATCAAATAGATTATACGACCAAATTTAAAAAGCAATTGAAAAAGATTGTAAAGCAAGGTAAAGATATTGATAAATTATCATTTGTTATTACAAAATTAGCTAATTGTGAAGAGTTACCTTTAAAATATCATAATCACGATTTAGAAGATGATAAATATTTTAAGAATTGCAAAGAATGTCATATTGAACCTGATTGGTTGTTAATTTATAAATATATTGACGAAAAATTAGTATTATTATTAGTATCTACTGGTAGTCACGCAAAAATACTTGGTAAATAGCTTATCTTATTGATAAGTTTTTCTTTGCAAAGGAATAATCTTGTGCTAAAATAGAATTTATTGAGGGTGTTATACTGATGATAAAAAAAGAGTATTTCGTTTTACTTGCCATAATATTAGTAATAATAGCTCATATATATTTTATATAGATAATTATATTGGAATGAATGAAGTAATGGTAAAAAGTAAAAATGCTAATGAAGAGATTATTTGGAAATATCAAGTTAGTGGTAATATGAACTATATACCTAAAGCTTTATCGATTACTAAATCTGGTGTTAAAAAGTCAGTTGAAATATTAGAGGGAAAAGATGAATATACTATCAATTATCAATATGGTAGTGATAAAATAATTAAAACTATTATATCTTGCGAAGGTTTAAGTAAAGTATTAAGTTTATATGATTTAAAAAGATTTATCACTCTTGTAAAATTAGGTAGAAATTTTGACTCAGAGTATATGCTTAATTATCTACTAGATATATGTAAAAAAATAAAAGATAAACTTAATATTAAAATGACGGAAATGTATTATGATAAAGAAAGAAATTATTTCTTTAACTATTTAGTTATTAAAGATGGTAAATTACAAAGATTTGAACAAAAAGTTAATGATATTGTTACGCTTTGTGATGAGTATGCTATTTGGCATTGTTATGATGATAAAGTAAGATTAAGTGAAGATAATAACTTAAATGAAACCGTGGAATTTAATGGTGTTAATAAAAGAGTTTTAAGTAAAAAAATTACTAAAGGAGAAGAAAGAATAGCCAAATCTAAAGCTACTTTAGAAAAAATAAATAGCTAGCTTATTGCTAAACGAAGGTTTTTATAATATAATATAAAAGTATTTGAAAGGTTGTGAATTAATGAAAAATGTTCATAAAATTGAGAAAAAAATTGAAGGAGAAAGTTGGACTAAGTGTTTAGATAACGCTTTTAAGAAAGTTAGTAAAAATGTTACAATTGCGGGTTTTAGAAAAGGTCACGTTCCTAAAGAAGTTTATATAAAGGAATATGGTATTCAATCTTTATATAATGATGCCATTAATGAAGCAATGCCTAATGCTTATAAAGAAATTTTAGAGGAAAATAAATTAACTCCTGTTATTGAACCAGAAGTAAATGTTACCGGTATTTCTGATGGCTCAGTTATTTTTGAATTTACTATTATAACTAAGCCAGAAGTTAAATTATCTTCTTATAAAAATTTAGGAGTAAAAAAAGAGAAAGCAAAAGTTACTAAAAAAGAAATTGAAGATGAAATTGAACATTTAAGAAGTGACTTAGCGGAAATCGTTGTTAAAGAAAATGGCGAAGTTACTGATGGAGATACTGTCGTTATTGATTTTGATGGTTATGTTGATGGTAAACCTCTTGATGGTGGAAAGGGCGAAAACTATCCTCTTGAAATTGGTTCTCACACTTTTATTCCTGGTTTTGAAGAAGGACTTATTGGCCATAAAAGTAATGAAGAAGTGGAACTTAATTTAAAATTCCCTGAAAATTATGTTGAGGATTTAAAGAATAAAGATGTTACTTTTAAAGTTAAAATTAATGAAATAAAGGCAAAAGTTTTACCAGAAATAAATGAAGAATTTTATAAAGATTTAGGTTTAGAAGTTAAGAGTAAAGAAGAATTAGAAAAAGAAGTTGAAAAGACTATTAGAGAACATAAAGAAAGTCATATTGAAGATGAATTTATTGATAATTTACTTGAAGCCGCTGCTAAAAACTTAGAAGTTGAAATAAATGAAGAAATTATTGATGAAGAAATTCATCATATGATGGAAGGATATCAAAGACAACTTAAAAGTCAAGGCATCGATATGGAACAATATTATAAAATTACCGGAACAACTCATGAAGATTTACATAAGCAATTAGAACCAGAAGCTACGAAGAGAATTAAATATCGTTATATTATTGAAGCAATTGCTGATAATGAAAAGATTGACTTCACAGAAAAAGAAGTTGAAAAGAAAGCTAAAGAAATGGCAGAAAATTATGGTATTGAATTAGAAGAATTAATTAAAGCTTATGGAACTTTAGATGTAGTTAAATATGATATGAGAATGCACCGAGCATTAGAAATCTTAAAAGAAAGTAATGAACCTAAAAAGGATGAGTAATTCATCTTTTTTTATTTGCAAAAAATAACTTTTTACTATTTACAAATCAGTATTTTTTTTTTATAATAAATCTTGTGTTTGGGAGGTGCAAAATGGACTACTCATTACTCGTAATGCTCTTAAAAGATTTAGTTATTTTGCCCTTTCAGGAAATAAAGCTTGAACTGAAAGATGAAATTAGTAAAAGAATCATTAAAGTTAGTAATAAAAAATATAATGATCGTGTTTTAATTGTTTCACCTAAAGTAAGTAATGATGACCAATCAATTGATGACTTACCTAAAGTTGGAGTAGTTGCTTATATTAAAAATAAGATAGAATTATCTAATGGTAATTTAAGAGTTACTTTAAGGGGTGAAAAAAGAGTTAAAGTTATTTTATATAAGGCTTTTACTAATGAGATCTTATTTTCTAATTTTGCTGATATTATCTTACCTAAATTTGAACCTAATGGAGAAGAAGTTATTAAAAGAAAACTAAAAGACACTTTAATGAATTATATATCATCATCTAAAAGTGTTTCTAATAGTATTGTCAAAACAATTGAAGATAATGCTGATTTAGGATTTTTAACTGATGCCATTACCTCATTCTTACCATTAACACTTGAGAAAAAACAAGCTTATATGATGGAATTAAATAGTGAAAAAAGAGCTTTATCTTTGATTAAAGATATCAAAATAGAAATTCAATATAATGAACTAGAAGAAAAAATAGATAATAATGTGGAAGTAAGACTTACTAAAGAACAAGAAAGTTATTATTTAAAAGAAAAATTAAAAGAAATAGAAAGTTCGCTAGATTTAATTGATTCTGAAGAAAGTGATATTGATAAATATTATGCTTTATTAAATAATTTACATTTAGCAAGTAAAACTTATAATAAATTAAAAAATGAAATAGATAAGTTAAAAAGAATATCATCATCATCTCCTGAATATGGCGTTATTACTAATTATTTAGATATTGTCTTAAATTTGCCTTGGAATAATTCCAGTGAAGAGGTATTAAATGTTAAAACTGTTATTAATTGTTTAAATAAAAGTCATTATGGTTTAGATGATGTTAAAAAAAGAATTGAAGATTATATTAATATTAAAAATATAAATCCGGATATTCTTAACCCTGTTATTTGTTTAGTTGGACCACCAGGAGTTGGTAAAACCACTATTACTAAATCAATTGCTGAAGCTTTAAATCGTGAATTTTATAAAATAAGCGTTGGGGGATTAAATGATGCTTCGGAACTTATTGGTAATAGAAGAACTTATCTTGGAGCACTTCCTGGTAAAATAATGCAAGGAATAAATAAATGTGGTACTAATAATCCGGTTATCTTAATTGATGAAGTAGATAAAATGGTTAAAGATTATAAGGGAGATCCTGCTAGTATACTTCTTGATGTCTTAGATGTTAATCAAAATAAAAGTTTTATTGATAATTATATTGAAGAACCATTTGATTTAAGCCATACCTTGTTTATATTAACTGCTAATAGTATTGATACTATTCCTTATACTTTATATGATCGTTTAGAAATAATTAATTTAAATAGTTATACAGTTTTTGAAAAAGTGGATATTGCTAAAAAATATATTTTACCAAAAATATATGAAGAATTTAAAATGACGAAAAAATTAGTTATGAAAGATGATACTTTAATTTATTTAATCAATAATTATACAAAAGAAGCTGGAGTACGTAATTTAACCAGAATTTTAAAAACACTAGTGACAAGAGTAATAACTAGTAAAAAAGAAAGTTTAACAATAACTAATGAAGATATTAAAAAATATTTAAAAGATGAATTATATGAAAATAAATTAGCCAGTATTAATACCACCGGAGTTGTTAATGGGCTAGCTTATACTAATTATGGGGGAAGTGTAATAAGAGTAGAAGCCGCAATGTATAATGGGGAAGAAAAAGTTCTAACCACTGGCCAATTAGGAGATGTTTTAAAAGAAAGTGTCGAAGTTGCTTCATCATTCATTAAAGAAAGTGATTATGTATCTAGTACCTCTTTTTACAATAGAACTATTCATATTCATCTTTTAGAAGGTTCAATAAAAAAAGA
The DNA here is from genome assembly GCA_947629365.1 of uncultured Bacilli bacterium. Taxonomy (GTDB): domain Bacteria; phylum Bacillota_I; class Bacilli_A; order RF39; family UBA660; genus SIG200. Next base: position 2,190 of record CANRDM010000053.1, on the reverse strand, counting down.
AGGACCATCTTGTGGAGTTGCTATAACAACCGCCATTCTTTCTAAACTGTTAGATATTAAGGTAAGTGAAGAAGTAGCATTCACAGGTGAGATTACCCTAAAGGGTAGTATCTTAGAAGTAGGAGGATTAAAAGAAAAATTAATCGCTGCTTATAATGCGGGAATTAAAAAAGTCTATATTCCTGAAGATAACGCGAATGACTTACTTAATATACCTAAACAAATAATTGATAATTTAGAAATAAAATTAGTTAATAATTATAATGTTATTTATAATGATTTATTTAAAGAAAATAATGTAGCTTAAGTTATATTATTTTTTTATTTAGCATATTATTTTTCTAGGAGATGATAATATGTATGTTAAAATACCTTTTGAAAGTACAATAGAATTTAAGTCTAATATTGCTGAGATTACAAAGATGTCTTTAGAACACGATTATAATATTAGTGATGGTCTTGTTTTAGGAAATTTTTATATAAGTGGTGAATATCGTCCACACGAAGTAAGTATTAATACTGAACCTTTTAAATATACTTTACCATTTACAGTAGAAATAAGAGAAGATATTGAAAGAGATTCTTTAGAATTTAATATTGAAGATTTTTCTTATGATATAGTTGATAAAAATAATTTAAAAGTTAATATTGAATATTCTCTTAAAGGAGAGGAAAGAGTAAAGGAAGAAGTAGTAGAAGAGAATAAAGAAGAAGAAAAGGAAGAATTATTTGAAAGAGTTAATGAAAATGAGTTAAATAGTGAATTAGAATTTATTGATGAATTTTTAAATCAAGAAGAAATTTCTAAAAATGAAGAAGAAATAAAAGAGGAAGTAAAAGACGAAAAAGAAGTAGTAGAAGAAGATGAAGAAAGAATTAGTGAAGAAAGTGAGAAAACCATAATGGATACAATTAAAGATAGTGATGATACATTTGTAACTTATAATGTTCATATAGTTAAAGAAAGTGAAACTTTAGAATCAATTGCAACATTCTATAAAGTACCTAGTAGTTTAATTAGTGAGTATAATAATATTGATACATTAGCAATTGGGGATAAAGTTATTATACCTTCTTTAGATGAATAAACTTGATAGTTTAAAATCTTTATATAAACCTTATCGTTATACTATTAAAGGTAAATGTACAATATTAGAAACTACCAGCGGGAACTTCGTTGTAAAAAGTAAACCAAAAGATAAAGATTTAAATAGTATCTTTAATTATTTAAAAGGAAGAGGTTTTAATTATTTTCCTGAATGTTTTTCTAACTTTCGAGCTGATGATAATAGTATAGTTTATGAATATATTGAAGATAGAGAAGATATTAATCCTAATAAATGTGAAGATTTAATAAATTTAGTAGCTCTTTTACATTCTAAAACCTCTTATAATAAAGAGGTTAGATTAGAAACATATAATGAAATATATGAAAATATTGATAATAATATTTTATATTTAAAAGACTATTATTTAAAATATTATGATTTATTTTTAAAAGAAGTCTATTCATCCCCCAAAGAGTATGAATTCTTAAGAGTTTATTCAAAAATAAATGCCGCATTAGATTTTTCCAAAAGAGAGTTAGATGATTGGTATAATCTAGTTAAAAATAATAATAGTGAAAGAGTAGCGTTAGTTCATAATAATTTAAGTTTAGATCATTATTTAGTTAGTGACCGAGAATATTTAATAAGTTGGGATAAAGCTAAATTTGATACACCTATTTTAGATTTAGTTAAATTATATCAAAATAATTATTGGGATTTAGAGTTTTCTTCTTTATATAAAAAATATGTAAGTATATCTCCTTTATCCAAAGAAGAACAAAAATTATTTTTTATTTTAATTAGTTTAGTACCCGAAATTAATTTTGAAGGGTCAGAATTTGCGGTCTGTAAAGAAATGCGAAAAAGCTTAGATTATGTTTTTAAAACAGAGAATTTCTTAAAAGAGTATTATGATAATGAATAATTAATACCATACAATTCTACTTATACAAGCAAATAATAAAATTATTTCAATAAATAAGATAAATATATTATATCTAAAAGGAAGAATAAAAGTTATAATTAATTGATAAAAGATTAAAATACATAAACCAATAGCACAAAGAATATAGAAGGTTGGATTAGGTCTTTTGGGCATAAATATATCACCTACTAATAATATATTAGCAGGTGATTTTTT
>CANRDM010000052.1 GCA_947629365.1 uncultured Bacilli bacterium | reverse complement strand
AGAAATGAAGTAGATCGAAGTAAATTAAGTCCAATGATGAAGCAATATATGGAAATAAAAGATCAATATAAAGATGAGCTTTTATTTTTTCGCCTTGGGGATTTTTATGAATTATTTTTTGAAGATGGTCTTACTGCTTCAAGAGAGTTAGAACTAACCCTTACCGGTAAAAAAGCGGGACTCGATGAAAAAGTACCTATGTGTGGTGTTCCTTATCACGCTGTTAAAGGTTATATTGAAAAACTTGTAAATAAAGGTTATCGGGTAGCTATTTGTGAGCAATTAGAGGATCCTAAGAGTACTAAAGATACCGTAAAAAGAGGTGTAATTGATGTTATTAGTAAAGGAACTGTTACTGATTTTGAATTATTAGATGAAAAAAATAATTCTTATATTGCTAGTATTTTAGAATTTAGTGATATTTATATTATTACTTATGCTGATATAACAACAGGTGAATTAAATAGTATTAGTTTAACAAAAAATGATGAAAAATTAATTAGTGAAATACTTAGTTTGGGAATTAAAGAAGTTATTTTATTAAATAATAGTAATGTTTTTTTAATTGATTTACTCAAAAATAAATATAATATTGAGATTGCTTTTAGTAGTGAATATTATAGTGATAAGGTTAATTTTTTAGATAATCTAGAAGATGCACGAAGAAAAGCTGGTGTTAATCATTTATTTTATTATTTAAAGGTAAGAGAATTAAAGAGTATTACCCATTTTAATAATTGTAATATTATTGATAAATTAGATTATCTAGAAATGGATATTCATACAATTCGTAATTTAGAATTATTGGAAACAATTAGATTAAAAGATCGTAATTATTCTTTAATATGGTTAATAGATAAATGTAAAACCGCAATGGGAAGTCGTAAATTACGTAGTTTTTTAATGCATCCTTTAAAAGATATTAAAGAGCTTAATAAGCGTTATGATTTGATTGATAATTTTAATAATAATTTTATATTAAGAGATGAATTAAGAAATTTATTATATGAGATATATGATTTAGAAAGATTATGTGGTAAAGTTAATGCTGGAAGTGCTAATGGAAGAGATTTATTACAATTTAAAAATAGTTTAAAAGTTTTACCAAGAATTAAAGAAATATTATGTGAATTAAATATTGATAATCATCTTTGTACGCATCAGGATATTTATATGTTATTAGAAGCATCTTTATATGAAGAACCACCAGTATCGATTAAAGAAGGTTATTTAATTAAAGAAGGCTATAATAAAGAGTTAGATGAACTTAAAAGTATTAGAAGTGGTGGTAAAGATTATATTGCTTCATTTGAAAGAGAAATAAAAGAAGAAACAGGTATTAAAAATTTAAAAGTTGGTTTTAATAAAGTATTTGGTTATTATATAGAAGTATCAAAAGGTCAAGCTAAAGAAGTTAAAGAAAATTTTGGCTGGGAAAGAAGACAAACGCTTACTAATTGTGAAAGATTTATTTCCCCTCTTTTAAAAGAAAAAGAAGATTTAATATTAAATGCTGAAGAAAAAATTATTAATTTAGAATATGATTTATTTTGTGAAATTAGAAATATTATTAAAAAAGAAATCTTAAAAATAAAAGACACTGCCGATATGATAAGTGTAGTTGATGCAATGGTATCATTATCAATTTGTAGTGAAGAATATAATTTAGTAAGACCAATTTTAAATGACGATAAAAATTTAGAGATTATTGAGGGAAGACATCCAGTTGTTGAGGTAGTGTCAGGTAGTGAATATGTTAAAAATGATTGTTATTTAAATAAAGATAAGACTCTTCTTCTTATAACGGGGCCTAATATGAGTGGTAAATCAACTTTTATGAGAGAGGTTGCTATCATTATTATAATGGCTCAAATGGGTTCATTTGTTCCGGCTAAAAAAGCAGAATTGCCAATTATTGATAAAATATTTACCCGAATTGGGGCTAGTGATGATTTAGTAAGTGGTGAATCTACTTTTATGGTGGAGATGAAAGAAGCTAAAAATGCTTTAGTAAATGCAACGGAAAAAAGTTTAATTATTTTTGATGAATTAGGAAGAGGTACAGCAACTTATGATGGAATGAGTATTGCCGAAGCAATACTAGAATATATTAGTGAAAATATTAAAGCTTTAACTTTATTTTCTACTCATTATCACGAGTTAACAACTTTAGATAAAAAATTTAAAAATATTAAAAATGTACACGTGGAAGCAATTGAGGAAAATGGCAAAGTTACATTCTTACATAAAGTTAAAGATGGCGCTGTTGATAAGAGTTATGGTATTAATGTTGCTCGTCTTGCGGGAATGCCAGAAAGTATTTTAAAAAGGGCAGAAGAAGTATTAAATAATTATGAAAGTAGTAATAAAAATAAAGTAAAAGAAGATAAAGTACAACTTTCATTTAACTTTAATGAAGAGAAAAATGAAGAAATTGATGAGTTAAAACAAAAAATACTTACTATAGATCCTTTACAAATGACCCCTATTGAAGCTTTAAACTATTTATATGAATTAAAAAATAATATTAAACAATAGTATTTTTAATAAGTATTTGATATAATTAATAAAGAAAACGAGTTGAATAAAATGACAAAAACAAGAAGCGAATTAAGACGAATATGTATGACTATTTTATATCAATATGATTTATTTAAAAAAAATGTCCTTATTGATGATTTAATTAAAGATAATTTAGAAGTTGATAATGACTTTGTTAAAGATTTAGTATATGGAGTTGTAACTCATCAAAATGAAATTGATGAAATAGCAAATAAATATATGAAAGATTGGACGATTGATCGATTAGAAAAGCTAGGATCATCTATTTTAAGAATGGCTATATTTGAAATAAAATATACTGATACTCCTGATATTGTGGCAATTAATGAAGCAATTGAACTAGCAAAAGTTTATTGTGATGATTCTCTAAAGAATATTATTAATGCCGTTTTAGATAAGGTTATAAAAGAATAATGAAAACATATTATGTTAAAATGCGGGGATTAAATGACGCAATTAATGAATTAATTGTATCTAAGATAGCTCCTCTTTGTAATCTTATAAGCCCGGAGGTAAAAATTGCTAAATTAAGTGATGATGATGGTTACTATCGTATTTTAAGTAGTAATTTAGCTCTTCTTGGCGATTTTACTTTAGCAAGCCATATTTTGAAAGATAATGATGAAGAAAAAAATGAAAGAAAAGATGAAGCTAAAAAGAATGGTTATATATCATTGTATGATATCTGGAATGCTTTAGAAGAAAATTATCAAAATGCTGATAGGTTAATGATGGATGTCATAAGAATGTATCTTTTTGACTTTTTTATGTCTTATTATGATCGTCATTCTAGTAACTGGGGTATTTTAAAAAATGGACCATTAATAAATGTGGCAATAATAGATAATGAAGATTCTTTTGATAATACAGCTTATTCGAGAATTACCGCTAGTCTAGATACAAATAAGTATTATCAAGAATTATATAAAAAAGGTAGTCTATCTTTTTTAAAGAAAAATCAAAATGAAATAAAACGCTTTTTACAAGATTCTAGTTATGAATATATTGATTTGTTTAAAGAATTATTAGATAAATTAACACCAGAGTTATTTACAAGTGTTTTAGATGACATTGAAGTAAAGGAATATATTTTGGTAGATAAAGTAAATAAAGAAAAAATTCAAATACCATATAAGAATAGTTTAATAGATATTTATACTAAAAGATATAATATGTTATTAGAGTTATATAATGGATTAAAAATTAGTAATAAAAGATGAGGGTTTGGTATGCAATTAACAAAAGAAGATTTAAAACAAATAAATAGTATTTTTGATGTGGAAGAATTACATTTAAGTATAGGTAGTATTTATGCTAAAGAATTAAAAAATATAGTAGAAGAAGAATTTAGATCAATTGATTTAGCTGTAAATGAAGTTATAGGTTATTATGTTAGTAAAGATATGGGTATAACTTCACCTTATTATAAAATCGTTATACCTAATATTAAATGTGCTGATAGAGTATTTGTTATTAGCGATAGTTTAAATAATTATGGTGTATTTAAAACTTTTTATGATTTAGAAATACCTGAATATAAATGTGGTTCTATATTTGAAATAAAATATTTTTTAGAAAATGAATTAAATTATCGTTTGAATATAAATAAATATTTACCTAATATTCTTGCAGATATTATTAAAGTTTATATATTTGATATATTAATGGGTAATTGGGATCGTTATTGTCAAAATTGGGGGTTGCTTTTTAAAAAAGATAGTGTAAATGTAGCAATTTTTGACAATGAATTTATAATGGATTATCGTCTTCCAGCTTTATCTAGTAGTATTAATACTGATACTTGGGCTAGTATTAAGAAAAATACTAATGATAAAAGAAAAACTTTAAAAGAAGAAATAAAACAATTTTTAAGTAATGCTAGTGAAGAATATCAAGAACTTTTTATTACTATTTTTCATAAGTTTAATCCGCAATATTTTGAAAATTTATTAGTTAGATTAGAAAAAGAAGAAACAATTATAACTGATAATGGGTTAATACCATTAGAAATAGATAATTTAGATGATTATGTTTATTTATATCAAAATAATTATAATTTAATAGATGAAGTAGTTGAAGAATTTAAAAAAGAAAATAAACAAAAAAACTTGACTCGCGAAATTACGTTTGCTATACTTAAAAAGTAAAACTTAGGAGTTTATATGATAGAAGAAAAGAAATATATTGGTGTAACAGAACTTAATAATTATATTAAAAGTATTTTAGATAATGATTTTTTCTTAAATCGGATCTATCTAAAAGGAGAAATATCTAATTTTAAAAGTCATACAAGAGGGCATTTATATTTTACTTTGAAAGATGATGGCGGAAGAATAAATGCCGTTATGTTTCAAAGTAGTACCCATAATTTAAAGTTTACACCTGAAGATGGAATGAAAGTCTTAGTAAGTGGGAGAGTATCAGCTTATCCAGCATCTGGTAGTTATCAAATATATGTAGATAATATGGAACTTGATGGGTTAGGTAATTTATATTTAGAATATGAAAAGTTAAAAGAAAAACTTTCTAAAGAAGGATTATTTAATAGTGAACATAAAAAGCCAATACCTAAATACCCTAATAGAATTGGTATTATAACTGCTGATACAGGGGCTGCCGTTAGAGATATAATGAGTACCATTAGAAGGCGTTATCCTTTATGTGAAGCTATTTTATTTCCTACCCTTGTACAAGGTGGGGAAGCTGCTCCTAATATAGTTAAACAAATTGAGGTTGCTGATAACTTTGGTTGTGATTTATTAATTGTTGGAAGGGGTGGTGGTTCAATTGAGGATCTTTGGGCCTTTAATGAAGAGATTGTAGCAAGAGCAATATATAATGCTAAAACCCCAATTATAAGTGCAGTTGGTCACGAACCTGATTTTACTATTGCGGATTTTGTCGCTGATTTAAGAGCACCAACACCAACCGGAGCAGCAGAAATGGCGGTACCAACTGTTTTAGATATTAATAATTTACTTAATCAATATAAAATAAGACTTAATAAATTTATTAAAAATTTAATTAATACTAAGTTTATTGAATTAAGAAATTTACGAAATTCTTTTGTCTTAAAAAATCCTATTAGTTTATATGAATTAAAAGAACAAAAATTAGATAAATTAATAGAAAGCTTAAATTATAATATTAAAAACATTTTAGAAAATAAAGCGCATAATTTAGAAATATCTAAAAATAAAATAAAATTAGTTAGTCCCATTAATTTAATTAATAATAATTTAAATAAAGTAAAAGAAATTAAAACTAATTTAAATAATATAATGGAAAAAAGATTATTAAATTTAGAACATAACTTAGATTATTTAATTAATACTTTAAAATTAGTTAATCCCTTAAATATTTTAAGTAATGGTTATTCATTAGTTAGAAAAGAAGATAAAGTAATAAAAAGTATTAAAGAAATAAAAATAAATGATAAAGTAAATATTAAATTATATGAAGGAGAATTTATTGCGCAAGTAAAAGAAATAACTAAGTAATAAAAAGAAAGAAGGAGAAATTTATGGAAGAAAAAACATTTGAAACAAATTTAAAAGATTTAGAAAATTTAGTCAAGGAATTAGAAAGTGGTAATGTTCCTTTAGAAGATGCTATTAAAAAATATACAGAAGCAATGGAACTAGCGAAAAATTGTAGTGAAAAATTAAATAATGCAACTGAAAAAGTAAATAAAATATTAGCAAGTGATGGTGAATTAAAAGACTTTAAGGAAGATGAATAATCTTTCTTTTTTTCATTTTCATAAAAAATACTTTTCAAGGGAGAAAAAATATGATATGATAAATGCGAAAAGTAGAAAAGAACGAGGGATAAAAATGTCTGTGAAAGAAAAACAAAAAATTGCAGTTTCGGGGGGGGGTATTATTACTAACACTCCTATTAATAGTAGGGATTAATGTAAGTAATAAACCAGAGACTATAGTAAAAGAAAATACTAAAGAACAAATAAGAAAAGAATTTGCAATATATAAACAGAATGCAGACACAAAAGAATATAATATAACAAATGATAATGAATTTCCTGAAGTAGGATATCTTTTGAATGAGGCAAAAACAAAATGTTATGGATATAATAAAGAAGAAATAGAAACAAAACCAATTCAAGAACTAACAAATGGAGTAATAAATGGAAAAGTAACAATAGAGAGTAGTAAAACAATTTATTGTGAGATATACTTTGATATAGATAATAAAGTACCAGAAATAAATACTTTTAAAATAACAGGAAAAACAAACACTGGAGAAGAATTAACAAATGGCTATACATATGAAAATCAAGACTTACCATATCAATTAGAATATATAGATGAAGATGTAGCACAGTATTGTATAAGTAATACAGTAACTTGCAATGAATGGAAAGAAATAAAAGAAAAAACAGATACATTAACAATAGATGCATCTAATGGAGAAAAAACAATATATGCCTATATCAAAGATAAAGCGAATAATGTATCAAAAGTAAATCAAGAAACAATAATAGTAGATAAAACAGCACCAGTAGTAACAACATTTACATTAACAGGAACAGCAGATAAAGGACAAGCCTTAAGTAATACATCAACATATACACATACAAAGAATATAACTTTTAATGCAACTATAACAGAAGCAAATATAGAAAGTTATTGTATGTATGAAAATGGTGGTTGTAGTTATGAAAATACTACAGAAAAAGAAATAACAAAAAAAGAATATAATTTAACTGAAAGTGAAGGGATAAAAACCTTAAGTATAAAAGTAAAAGATAAAGCAGGGAATGAATCAGTTGTTGATACAAATTCAACTAAAACAATAACCTTAGATAAAATAAATCCAATAGCAACAATATCACAAAAAAGTGTAACAACAGAAAGTATAACGGTAACAGTAGGAAATAGTGGAACAGATATAACAGGAATAGTACAAAGACAATGTAAAATAAATAATCAAAACAATTGGAAAGATGCAGAACCAAGTGGAGAATGTACAATAGATAGTTTAGATAATGGATCAAAATTAACAGATGGAACAGAATATACAATAGAAGGAAGAGTAAGAGATGGTTCAGGAAGATATAGCCAAAACCCCTATCCAAATATTAAAGTCACAACAGATAAAAAAGAAATTAATGGACAAAATTTATTTAACAACCCGCCAAAAGGATTAACAGAAACAGATTGTAATGGAATGAAAAGATTTGTAGGAAAATGTGATGCAGCTAATAATGGTTGTGATGGAATAGTTGATAACTTTGTATGTTTTGGATATGAAACAGAAGATCAATGCAAAAGTGATATAGCAAATAATGAATATCTATACCGAATAAT